>JACJYS010000003.1:155000-308456 GCA_020635995.1 Chitinophagales bacterium
TAAGAATGAATCCATAATGAAAGAATTACCATTTAATTCTATTGCCAAATCAAAATCTTTAAAGCATCTTTATATGATTTCATAAAAATACATTTCATAAATGCTCTATAAGCTATATATTGACTATCATTGCCACTGCATTATCTAAAATATGGTAAACCTATTTCATACTTTCTTAGTTTAAATAAGGGCATTGCTTTTGCTGCCAAAAGTATGCGTTATATGGTTGAATTGTTAATGCACTATCTAAATAGCATTGACGTTTCATAGATAATAAATCAGAGTTATCTATGCTATCTAAATAAATAGACAGCTTGACTGAATCTTCATGCGTTAAAATACTATTATAATCATTCGAGAGCTATTTTGAGAATTAGAGCACGAGAATAATATAACAGCTAAACCAAAACAGAAAATTTAAACATTGTTTATTTTTATACAAAGTATTTTATTGTAATTGTCAAATCTACTCAAATTTTATTTGACCATTTATTATATCATTCACTTGTTTTATGTATTTCTTACTCACCAACTTCTATTATACCTTTCACCTTTTATTCAAAAGTATGAATAAGGAACTACTCCAACGAATAGCTCTTTTCTTTTTGTCGGTTAGTAGTGATAGATATATTTATCGTTCCGCCATAAACCTAATTATTTACTATTTAAGAGGTGCAGTAATTCATCTATCAATTGGTCATCTTCAACTTGAAAATGTGTTTTGATAAAAAACTTGCATTATACCTTATCTTCTGTGCACAAAAACTCTTTAAGTAAAACTAAGCCATTTTTCTCATACAACTTTCCGCTATCAAAGCTCCTATTCCATATGAAGTTGATGTAGAAAAGTAGATTCAATGTATAATTTTTTATCCCGAAAAAAGCAAATCTTCAGCTCCATTAATACTATTTTTATTTAATTCTACATCTTTCTTAATTGATTTATACACTATTATAGGATTTATCACTACTTCCACAAAATAGGTTGCTATACCTTCAACTGCCAATATAGTTGATTTTTTCACAACGATACTTATCCAAAAATAATGAACAAACTCATGTTTATATATCTCTTTAGAATTTCCGGAATATATAATATTCCTATAGTTTTACCACCCACTTTATTCAATCCACCACTTGTAGAATAGTACATCTGTGGAAGATAATCATATCCTAAAATTTTAAAAAACCTCAACTGGTTCTCACATGATATATACAAAAATTGCCATCCAATTTTGTTTCAAACACACGCTCCATATCTTCAATAAATTGATATTGTTCTTAGCTTGTCTTTTATTAAAATCATCGTTTCTTTTTATTGCATACGTTATGTTTTTATAAGGAATCCTCCTCCAATTTTGTAAATAATATAAAGTAGCTTTATCAAAAAAAACTTCATCGTTTTTCATATTATAAGTGCCTATGACATTATAAATAGAAACCACAGAATTATTAACACTATCAGAATTCATAGTGATTGAAAACTTCAATTCATATACCTTCAATTCTTCATTTTCTGACTTCAATGACACTAAATTTAGCACCGTAACTGGAAAATAATCCGGATATTGGAAAGCCCACTTTATTTCTTCATCAAAACCATCGGCAAAAAAATTAATGGTTTGTTCACTCCATAGTTCACTTACTCCGGTACCTGACTCAAATAGCAAAGTGTCAAAATGAACCAATATACTTCTCTCAACCTCATTTTTTAAAGTAAAATTTTGAGTAGTAAAAACCTGCTGAGGGAAAATAAAACAAACAATTCCCAAAAAAATGATTAACAAATATATTTTCATACATCTAATATAAAAAAATGTGGACAATTTCTGCTTCTCTTTATATATAAATATAGGCACTTTGAGATGAAATGTATTTATAGTTGGGCATTATACCAAGTTAAAGAAAAGTTAACTGATTAAAAACAAAAAAGCCATTCCAATTTTTTGGAATGGCTTTTCTTATTATGAAAACTATATCTTATTTAGAAATAATTCTAAATTCTGTTCTTCTGTTTTGTTGGTGTTGAGCTTCTGTACAGCTAACTCCGTCAGAACATCCGTTTACTAAACGAGTTTCGCCATAACCTTTAGCTACTAATCTACTTTTGCTAATACCTTTAGCTACTAAATAGTCAACTACTGCTTGAGCTCTTCTTTGAGATAAATCTAAGTTTGAAGATGCAGAACCTCTTGAATCTGTATGAGAGTTTAACTCTATAGAGATATTTGGTTTTTCAGTCATTAAAGCGTATAATTTGTTGTCAATTACTCTTTTAGAATCTGCTGTTAAACGAGCACTACCTAATTCATAATAAATTGGAATTAAGTTGAACTCTGTTAATTTACAATCCACTTCTTCCCAAACTGTTACACCACCTTTTTTAACTAATACTTGTTTAGCTACATCTTCGTAAGTAGCTGCCACAGTTTCTTCTGTAGTGTAAGCATCTTTTACTAATACTGTTTTAGTAATAGTAGTATATTCAGCAGGAATTTCAATAGTTTCAGTGTAAGCTTCTTTTGTTATTCTTTCTTTTTTAATTTTTGCCATTTTATTAGGAATAGCAACTGAAGTAGTTGTTGCATCGGTATCTAATTTTTTTGTAGGTATTGTTTTTGTTACCTCAGGGTATTTTACATAACAAATAACTCTACAATCTTCAGGGTTTGGAGAAGCACAATCAGGAGATTTTGCTCCATATTCCCATCCTGCACTTTCTTCTTCTACAACAATAGTTTCAGAGTTAGCACCTAATTTAGCCGGCACTACTGTTAATGTAGTAGCTGCTTGTTTAGATTCGTAATCTTCGTAGTAAGTTTCAAAAACTGCCGGATGATAAACATACTTTTTAGAAGCCGGTTTAATCATTACTCTTTCTTCTACTGTTTTGTATTCAGCAGGAACTACTTTTAACACTTTGTATGCCGGTGTTTTTAGTATTTTTACTGTTTCAGTTCTAAATTCGTCAGGAGTAGTACATTTAACGTAACATTTTCCTGTTTCAGGGTTTGTAGGCAAATCTTGAGCTAATAAGCTAGATACTGCCATGAACGCTGGGGCTAATAGAATAAATAATTTTTTCATTTGATTTATTGTTTTTTTTAGTTAAAAAATTTAAAACACCTTTAACAAACACTATGCCAAACAAGACAAAACAATGCAGAAGTGCAAATTATACACACTAAAGGTGTATAACTTCTCCATAAGCATCGGCTGTTGCCTCCATTATAGCTTCGCTTATTGTAGGGTGTGGATGTATTGATTTTAAAATTTCGTGTCCCGTTGTTTCCAATTTTCTGGCTACAACTATTTCTGCTATCATTTCTGTAACATTGTAGCCTATCATGTGTGCTCCTAACAATTCTCCATACTTTGCATCGTATATCACTTTTACAAAACCCCCTTTTGCTCCTGCGGCACTGGCTTTCCCCGATGCCGAAAATGGGAATTTACCTACTTTTATTTCATAACCGGCTTCCTTAGCGGCATCTTCGGTATATCCTACTGAGGCTATTTCCGGTACGCAATAGGTACAAGAAGGGATATTATTGTAGTCTATAGGACTTACATGCTCTCCTGCTATTTTTTCTACACATAAAATACCCTCTGCACTAGCTACATGAGCCAAGGCTGCTCCCGGCACTATATCGCCTATGGCATAATAGCCATCTACATTGGTTTTGTAATATTCATCTACTTGTACTAAACCTCTATCTGTTTTAATACCTACTTCTTCTAATCCTATATTCTCGGTATTTGGTGTAACACCCACAGCACTCAGCACAATATCACATCCTATAATGGTTTCTTTATCGCTATTATTATCTTTTACGGTTACTTTACAGCCTTCTCCGCTGGTATCTACAAATTCTACTGCCGATTTTGTAATAATATTAATTCCTTTCTTTTTTAATACTTTAGCCAATTCTTTAGAAACATCTTTATCTTCTCTTGGTACTATACTATCCATATATTCTACCACGGTAACTTCTGTTCCTATAGCATTATAAAAATAAGCAAACTCAATACCTATAGCTCCAGAACCTACTATCAGCATTTTTTTAGGAGCATCTTTTAAAGATAAAGCTTCTCTATATCCTATTACTTTTTTGCCGTCTTGCTCTAATCCTTTAAGCACCCGACTTCTACCGCCTGTGGCAATAATAATATGATTAGCTTCTAAAGTTTTTGTTCCTTCTTCTGTGCTAACTTCTATTTTTTTACCCGGTTTTACTTTTCCGTAGCCCATTATTACGTCAATTTTATTTTTTCGCATTAAAAATTGAACGCCTTTACTCATTCCTTCGGCTACATTTCTGCTTCTTTTTACTATTTTATCAAAATCAGTGCTGGCATCGCTTACATTTATACCATAGTCTTCTGCATGATTAATATACTCAAAAACTTGTGCACTTTTAAGCAAAGCTTTAGTAGGAATACAACCCCAATTTAAACAAACACCGCCCATTGATTCTTTTTCTACAATGGCAGTTTTAAAGCCTAATTGCGAAGCTCTAATAGCCGCTACATATCCACCCGGACCACTTCCTAAAACAATAATATCGTATTTCATTTCTTATAGTTTGTTTTGATGGCACAAAGGTAAGTATTAATAATTAGCTGTAAAAAAGAAAGTTTACTAAACCATCAACGCATCCAAACTCTCTCCACTTATTACTATTACGCCCGATTTAGGTATTGCATCTCCTCCGTCTGGCCAGTGGCTGGTAAGTTCATCTATACTTTTTGATTTTTCGCCAGGGTGTTGTACACTTAAAAATAAATATTTGCCACTTGGATGAAAAAATGGCCCTGTAAACTCAGCATCATGCGGAGCTGTAGCTACTCGCAATATTTGCCCTGCTTTTTCTCCCGTTCTTGGAATTAAAAACAAACCATTACTTAGCATAAATTCATATTCTCCTTTCCCGATAGATGAGCCACTTACATCTGTTGTAAACCAAAAATTGCCTTTAGGGTCAAATGCCATATTATCGGGGCAGGAAAAACCATGCTCTTTTCCTCCCACTTGAAAAACTTCGCTTTTAAATGTTGTTCCTGTTTTATCTGCACTATCTTCTATTATTTTTACTATAGAACCATGATAATCTCCTTTAGGAATATTGTTAGTTAATGCTACTAAAACATCGCCTGTTACCGGGTCTATTTCTATATCTTCCGGGCGGTTTAGTTTTGAACCACCAACTAAATAAGCCGCTTCTCTCAATCGCACTAAAACTTCTGTTTGGTTTTTAAAATGCTGTTGTAATACTTCATTTTCATTATAATTTAGAGTAAGCCATTTTCCTTCTTCTAAATTGGCTACATACAAAGTGCCGTCTTTTAAATCATTGGCTTTATTGGATACATATTTATACAAACATCTATCGTTAGAATCATCTCCAGAATATACTACTACTCTACCGTCTTCTAATTGATGAACTGTAGCACACTCATGAGCACATTTTCCCATGGCTACTATCTTTTGATTTTCGCCCGTTTTAGGATTGCACTCCACTACCCACCCAAAATGAGCCGTTGGATAATCATAAAATTTATCCCAATGATAATCACTTGGCGTTTTATCTACTATTGTTCCGTTTTCATCGTATATATCTTCGCCATAAAACATATCTGTGTTTTCTTCGCAAGTTAAAATAGTACCCCACGGAGTAATACCTCCGGCACAATTTCCCATAGTACCAATAGCACTATTAGTGTCGCCCACTTTTTCATCCCACAAAAAGGGAATTTCAGTATTTCCGTTTACTCTAATATTGTACTCGCTGTCTTGCACTACACTCCACAAGCCATTTTGACTAAGTTTAATATGAACAAAACTTCCGCCTACTACATATCTTTCTTTATCCACCTGCTCTTTTGTTTTTTCTTCGTACGGAGCATAAGTTCCCATAAGTACAGGATCTAAATATTCATGATTATTCCATAAAATTCCTTCAGAAGCATCTTCATTTAAAGGTATAAAAGCTATATAATCGCTATGTGTACCAAAAAAATCTTTTGCACTTATTTTATCGCCAAAAGTTATTAATACTTCATCTTTAAATCCCTGTGCTAAAGTAACGGCATCATTGCTGTTAGGCACAACACTTTCAAAGAGGATTTTGGCAGCGTATTCTGCTGTTTCAGTAGCTTCAGTTGGTTCTGTTTTGCAGGCTTTAAGCAGGGGTGCTAAAGCTATACTTGACACACCTAATACACTTCCTTTGCCTAAAAATTCTATAAAAGTTCTTCTTGAGTAGTTCATTTTATTATGCTTTACAAGCAAATTTACTCATTGTTTATTAAAGATTTTGTATTAAGTGTATTATCTTAAAGTTATAAACCCTAATTTATGTATAAACATTCCATACCAATTTTATTGCTTTTAATAAGTACTTCTTCTTGCTCAAAAAAATGTAAGTACTGCGAAATTGACCATGTAACGCACTATAATTATAAAAGTGATATTGATTCGGCTTTTATAGAAAAAGAGTACTGCGGCAAGGAGTTAGATGAAGTAGAAGGTGCTAATAATTCGGTAAGATTATACTATAAAGGCGATTCTTTAACTACAGTTTATATTTATTCAGAATGTAGATAAGCTTAAAACACGGGTGTATCTATAAAAATACGCACATTTCCGTCTTTATCCTTAGATGTTTCTTTTAATTTTTGATATAATTCCGGTCGGTCATAAATTACAAAATAGTTAAACGGATCGTTTATAATACTCTTTTTTATATCAGTATAAGGGTCGCCATCATAGTAATTGTACAATCCCATTTTAACTTTATGTTCTTTCAAATATTTTTGAGCTATACCTCTATACATTTTTTCTACCCACGCAGGCTCGCCTATTGTTTGCCAAAAATATAATAGCTGTTCTGTAATTTTCAATTTTGCTAAAAGCTTAAATATCCCCTTAGGATTATCAAATAGAAAAGCAAAATAATCGCCCCAATTTACCGCTACACAGGCTGCTTTCATATTTCCTTCCTTGTCGGTTAGCATATACGCTCCCGTACTTTTAGAATAGTCTATTACCCTTCTATATTGATGATAAAACTCTTCAAAAGTGGGATATTGATTAAACATATAATTTCCTCTATGTTCTTTACTTTTATAATAAAGTTCTTCTATTCTTGCTTTATCGTGGGTTATATCAATAAGTTGTTTTCTGTATTTTTCTCTTCCGTAAAGTAATGATAAATGAGAATTGCTGGTCATAGAAAGTATATCCCATTTTTTATCGTAAAATTCGGCAAGTTTAATTAAAGAGTTATTGATACTTTTATTTTCTTTGCCCATAGTGGCATATACAAAATGTACATCATTTTGGTTAACTAAGTCTAACAAAATACCAAAAACAGTAGAGAAAACGCCTGTTCTTCTGTATAATTTTTTGCCATTTTTTTCAGCTTCGCTAATTCTTAGCATATTGTAATAATAAGAATTATGGCGTTCTGTTCCATTCACTCCGTCTGTAAACTGAAATTGATTGGCATGAATATATCCTGCTAATTTATATGCTTTTCTGCCTTGTGCATCTACGTCATCTTGCATAACATCTAATGCTACTACTACAATAGCTTTATCGTTTATGGATTCTAAAGAATTAGGCACATCATGAAAATAGGCTTGAAAATTCATTTTGCCTACATTGCCCTTCTCATCTTGATGTTTTTCCGGTACAGCAATTACATCTCTACATTCTTCAAAAAAATCATCTATATTTCCTTGCAATCCAAAAAGATTGAAAATTTTATCGGCATGGTGTAAATAAGCTATAGGGAAAGCAAACATGGCTAATTCTCCATCAAACCGGTCTAAACATTCAAACTCTATAGTTTTGTAGTATAAATCATCTTTGCCTTCTATTTTTAGGTATTTGTCTGATTTATGTTCGTCTTTTGCGAAAAAATAATGGTAGGTTCTACTTTTCATAAGGAGCAAATCTACACTTTTTTATAAAAAAAAGCTACCTTAAAAAAGATAGCTTTCTTTACACACACATCACAAAAAGTTTAAAAATCGTCAAATGGTTCAACGGTTTTTTTAGTATTTGGTTGGCTATCGCCCAATTTATACCATGTCCATTCCGCTAAAAATCTATCTTCTATAATGTTTAAGTCTTTAGCCGCAGCTTTAGAAATTTTAATAGAAATATTATTATCTGCATCTTTAGCAGAAATAGGTCCTACTACTTTTAAATATATCACTTTATTGTTCATTAAATTTCTCACTTTAGCTATTTGCCCCGAAGGAACATTATTTGCCATCATTAAATAAACATTACTGTTATTATTTTCCAAATAATTACCTATTCCTTTATCTTTCATTAAAGTGTTATTTCCTTTTCCGTAGCTTTCAAAAAGTTGTTTGTAAAGCGAAGCATCTTCACTGTTTAATACTTCATTTTCAAAACTTGGTTTAGCTACTTCTTTTTCTTTAACCACTTCTTTAACTTCTTTTATCGGTTTCTCTGGTTTTTTATCGCCATTAACTGTATTTTTTATTTCTTCTACAGCTATTTCTTTTTCCACTTTATCTGTCAGCGGTTTAATTCTCAATGTTTGACCTATACTAATATTAGCATTTTCTAAATTGTTTAATTGTATTAAATCATTAACTGTAACACCATATTCTTTAGAAATAGAATACAAAGTTTCCTTAGTTTTTACCGTATGTACTTGAAAACGGTTAATTTCTTGTTTTACCGGAACATTTTTTACGGGTATATTTAAAACTTGCTCAGGCTTTATTATTAAATCGTCTGCAATGGCAGGATTATTTTTTCTTAATTCGTCCACACTAATATTATACTTCTTAGAAATAAAATATAAAGTCTGCCCAGGCTCTACGGTGTGTTTTATTGAATTTTCAGTTGTTTGGGCTATTGAGGTTATTCCTAAAAAACTCAAAACAATTAAATAAACTAACTTTGCTCTCATAATTTCAATTTTACGTAATTTTGGTAAATATATTCCAATATTGTACCAAATGGCAAAAAACAACTGTTTGAAATATCCACTTTACATAACATTAACGTTCATTTTTGTATGCATAAGTATAATTAATGCTCAAAATAACAGCGATAATAAGAAAGTGTACATCTATAAAATACACGATGAAATAGCTCCCGGAGCTACACGAGTAACAGAACAAGCTGTAGCCGAAGCTGAAAAAATGAATGCCGATTTTATTATACTTGACCTAAATACTTTTGGTGGTTTAGTAGATGATGCCGATAAAATAAGAACGGCACTTTTAGAAACGGATATACCTACCATGGTTTTTATAAGAAACAATGCTGCAAGTGCCGGAGCATTAATTTCTATAGCTTGCGATAGCATTTTTATGAAAACAGGAAGTAGCATAGGTGCTGCTGCCGTAGTAAAACAAGACGGTTCTTATGCAGAAGAAAAATACCAAAGCTATATGCGTAGCAAAATGCGAGCAACCGCAGAAGCTACCAACAGAAACCCCGATATAGCAGAAGGAATGGTAAACCCAAAAGTAGTTATAAAAGGACTAAGCAATGATGATGAAATAATAACTTTAAGTGTAGATGAAGCTTTAGAATACGGATATTGTAATGCTAAAGCCGAAAGTATAGATGAAGTGCTAAAAATAACAGGCTTAGAAAATGCTACACGCATTGAACAAAAAATTTCTTTTACCGAAAAATTAATACAGTTTTTGGTAAAACCCTATGTGGCAGGAGTATTGTTAATGATTTTAGTAGCCGGTATTTATTTTGAATTACAATCTCCCGGAATAGGTTTTCCTTTAGCGGCTTCAGTTATTGCTGCCATTTTATATTTTGCTCCTTATTATTTAGAAGGTTTAGCCGCCAACTGGGAAATAGCATTATTTATAGTAGGTGTTATTTTGCTAATAGCCGAAATATTTTTTATTCCGGGCTTTGGCGTAGCTGGCGTTAGTGGATTATTTGCCATTATTGTTAGTTTATCATTAGCTTTAATAAACAATATTAACGGTTTTGATTTTTCTTTTGTACCTTTTGATAAAATGGCAGGAGCTTTTTTAATGGTAACAGCCATAATGACTTTTGGCGTTTTACTGCTTCTTTTTGCCAGTGGCAATTTGGCTAACACAAAAGCTTTTAAACGCTTAGCTTTAGATACTATTGAAAATAAAAACGAAGGTTTTATTATTAGTGCTTCAAAAGAAAAAGAACTAATAGGAAAAGAGGGAGTGGTAACAATGGACTTGCGACCAGCAGGAAAAATAGAGATAGAAAATGAAATATATGATGCTCAAAGTGATGCTGAATATATAGAAAAAGGCAAAAAAGTGTTGGTTAAAAAACAACAAGGAGCATATTTAATGGTAATAGAAAAACGAAGCTAAATGAAAATATTAGCAATTATCCCTGCAAGAATGGCATCTACGCGTTTTCCTAATAAGCCACTGGTAAATATAGGAGGCAAAACCATGATAAGAAGAGTATATGAACAAGCTGAAAAAAGCACCTTACTCTCAAAAATTATAGTGGCTACCGATAGTAATGAAATAGAAAAAGAAGTGAAATCTTTTGGTGGCAATGTAATAATGACTGCTACAAATCATCAAAATGGCACTTCACGCTGTGCCGAAGTGGTAGAAAAACTTAACGAAACTTTTGATGTGGTTATAAACATACAAGGCGATGAGCCGTTTTTTGAACCTGAAAGCCTTAATAGTTTAGTGGCGTGTTTTAAAAACTCAGAAGTTGAAGTGGCTACTTTATGCAAAAAAATAGAACATAAAGAGGATTTAGCAAATCCAAGTGTTATTAAAGTAGTGAAATCTCAACAAAACAGAGCTTTATATTTTTCAAGAACTGCCATTCCTTTTGTAAGAGAAGAAAACAATGACACCGTTTTTTACAAACACATAGGTATTTATGCGTACAAACCTAATTTGCTTTTAAAATTAGTGCAATTAGAAGAAACACCTTTAGAAAAAGCAGAGAAATTAGAGCAGCTACGCTGGCTTGAAAACGATTGTGATATTTACTTAGGCGAAACCACTCACGATAGCAATTCGGTAGATACACCCGAAGATTTAACAGCCCTTAAAAAACAGTTTAATATAATAGATTAATGAATTTAAAACCATGGATTGAAGCTGCAAGACTGCGAACTTTGCCTTTAGCACTATCAAGTATTATAATGGGTACAGCCACGGCTATACATTTTGGATATTTTAGCTGGGCGGTTTTTCTATTAGCAGTTTTAACTACCGTTTTTTTGCAAGTGTTATCTAATTTTGCCAATGATTATGGTGATGCCGTTTCGGGAAAAGATAATGCAGAAAGAATAGGACCGCAACGAGCTGTTGCCAGCGGAGCAATTAATGCTGAAAGCATGAAAAAAGCAGTAATACTTTTTGCCGGTTTATCCTTTTTATCTGGTTTGGCTTTATTATTTGTTGCCTTCCAAAATTGGTTAATGATTTTGGTGTTTGTCCTTTTAGGTTTAGCCGCTATAGCTGCTGCCATAAAATATACCGTGGGCAAAAATCCTTATGGCTATAATGGCTTAGGCGATATATTTGTTTTCATTTTTTTTGGTTTAGTAGGCGTTTTAGGAAGTTACTTTTTATACGGCAAAAGTTTTGAAGTTATGGCTATATTGCCTGCCAGCACCATTGGTTTGTTGTCTGTAGCGGTGCTTAATCTTAACAATATGAGGGATATTGTAAACGATGAAAAAACGGGAAAACACACGCTTGCCGTTAAATTAGGATTAAAAAAAGCAAAGCAGTATGAATATCTTGTTATTGTTTTTGCCTTTTTGTTTTTAATAGCCTTTGCTTTGTTGCAAAATTTTGAGTTAAAGCAATATTTATTCTTAGTTATAGCACCATTTTTTGCTCAAATGATAAAGAAGTTTTTATCCATATTTGAACCACAAAAGTTTGATGCGTATTTAAAAAATGTTGCCTTAGGCACTTTTGTGCTCAGTATTTTATTTTTAGTAGGAATAATTTTAGTGTAAATGCTTACCGCAAGTTTTGAAAAATATGTTTTGCAGTTTAAAAGTCCAAGTGGGACATCAAGAGGCATTTTACGTACAAAAGATACTTATTTTATTACCTTAAATAATGGCAAAAACACAGCCATAGGCGAAGCGGCTTTGTTTAGAGGTTTAAGTGCCGATGATGTGCCAAATTATGAAGAAAAATTAGCAACAGTTTGCAATGAAATAGCTTTTTATAAAGACAATTATCATGAAACTTTAAAGCAATTTCCGAGTATAGTTTTTGGATTAGAACAAGCTTTTTTAAAACTAAAAAACAAAGCTGATTTTTGTTTTGATAATGATTTTACTGTAGGCAAAAAAGGTATTCCTATTAATGGTTTAATATGGATGGGTACGGAAACGTTTATGCAAAAACAGATTGAAGATAAACTAAAGCAAGGTTTCCATTGTATAAAAATGAAAATAGGAGCTATAGGTTTTGATAAAGAAATAGCTTTATTAAAAAATTTAAGAGAGAAATTTTCAGCCAAAAAATTAGAACTTAGAGTAGATGCTAATGGAGCTTTTGCTCCTAATGAAGCTATGGAAAAACTACAAGAATTGGCTCAGTTACAGCTTCATTCTATAGAGCAGCCGATAAAGCAAGGTCAACAAAATGAAATGGAAAAACTGTGTGCCAGTACACCGCTGCCTATTGCTTTAGATGAAGAACTGATAGGCATTTTTGAGCTAAAAGAAAAACAAGCTCTGCTGGACAAAATAAAACCACAGTACATTATTTTAAAACCTGCATTGGTGGGTGGCTTTATAAGCTGTGATGAATGGATAAAATTAGCAGAAGAACGCAATATTGGCTGGTGGATAACTTCTGCATTAGAAAGCAATATAGGTTTAGATGCCATTGCACAATACACGGCAAGTAAAAGCACTTCTATGTACCAAGGTTTGGGAACAGGGCAGTTGTTTACTAATAATACTCCAAGTACACTTAGTATTATAGATGCAAGATTGTGGAGATTAATCTAATAAAAAAGACAAATCTCTATACATAGCGGTTAAAGGTTTGTTATGCAGAATGATAAAGTCAGCTTGCTCGTAAAAAACTTTTCTTTCGTTGTATTTAGTTATTACAAATTGGTCTAATTCCGCTTGTTCTAAGTTTTTAAGAAGTGGGCGTTCGTCTTTATTTTGGCGTAGCCTGCCTATCAATATTTCTAACGGAACTAAAAGATACGCAACGGCACCTACGCTTTTCATAAAATTAATATTATCATTATAGCATGCTGTGCCACCGCCCGTAGCTACTACAGCATTTGAAAAATCCTCTTCTCTCAATATTTTAGCTTCCAATTCTCTAAAATAGTTTTCGCCTTTTTCTTCAAATATTTCATTTATAGTTTTTCCTTCTCTTTGTTCAATAAGTGCATCTAAATCAATAAAGTTCATATTAAAACGCTGGGCTATTTTCTTCCCTAAAGAAGTTTTGCCCGAGCCCATAAACCCTACTAAAAATAATATTCTATTCACAAGTTATTCTTTAAAAAGGTAAAAATAATGAAAACATATCTTTCCTTATTGTTTAGTTTTAAGGGATTCCCAAATAATTTCTCCGTTTTACTGCGAAATTTTTGAGAATGACGATTTTGATTTTGTTTATTCGTTCAAAACTATTCTTGGATCTAATTTGGTGTACAATACATCTACAATAATATTTACCAAAACAAAAAATGAGGCAATTAACAAAACAGCTCCCATTATTACAGGAAAATCAAACATGGTAAGGGCATAAACGGTTTCGTAGCCTAAGCCTTTAAAATCAAAAATGTACTCAACAAAAAAAGCTCCTGCCAATAATGCCGCAAACCAACCTGTAATGGACGTTACCACAGGATTTAGTGCATTTCTTAAAGCGTGTTTTACTATAACCACACTATTTTTTAATCCTTTAGATTTTGCTGTGCGTATATAATCTTCTCTAAGCACGTCAAGCATACTGTTTCTTGTAAGCTGCAAAATTATAGCCACAGGACGAATACCTAAAGCTATTGTTGGTAAAATCAAATTTTTCCAGTTTATAAAATGTTCGCCATAGTCATTAATATCAAACAAGGACCCTGTTATATTTAAGTGGGTATAATTGCCCAAATAATAACCAAAAAATATAGCCAACAATAATGCTGAAAAATAGCTTGGAATAGAAATGCCCAACACAGAAATTGACAATAAAAAATTATCTATCCATTTATTGTGATTTAAAGCGGCTATTAAACCAAAAGCTATTCCAATTAAAGATGCTAAAGTAATGGCAGTAATAGCCAAAATAAGCGTAGGAAGTATTTTTTTAGCAAGAATTTGTAAAACAGGTTTATCGGTTTGATACGACCTACCAAAATATGGCTGTTTCAGTACTAAACTTTTCTCTTTGCCTTTTATAATGTTTATATAATTATAATTGCCACTCAGCAAACTCAGCGGAGCTTTTTTATCTGTATGGCTTTGAATAGAAACAGGAGATAAATCGGATAAATAAAACCAAAAGCGGACAATGGGAGAATGGTTTAACCTCAATTTCTCTTTAGTAGCCTGCAAAGTTGCTTCATCGGTATTTTGCCCTACGCTTAGTTGCTCTGCACTTACCGGAATAACATTAAGTAATAAAAAAATAATAACAATAACACCCAATAAAACTAAAGCTCCGGCAATGCTTCTTTGAAATAAGAACTTTAGCATAAATGTGTTGTTATTGGTTAATTAGCTTTACTAATTCTTCAGTACTTGGCAGGTGATTATGATGCCATTTGCCTTTAACCACACCATTTTTAAGCAATACTAAACCGGGGTTAGCTCGCACTACGGTTTTAATAAAAGTTTCATCTGCCTGATACATAGGGTAGCTAATTTGATACTCGTGTCTAAATTCTTCTGCTTTTTCAAAATCCTCTGCCATAAAAGCATACATCTGTAGTCCTTTCTCGTCTGCTAATTTTGAAATCTCATTAAGTCTTTTCCACGATTTCTTTTTGCTTTTATCTAAACTTTTAGAAAGCACCCAAAAGCTATAATCTTCATTAAGCAATACATCGTCAGTTACTTCAAAATCTTCTGCATCAAAAGCGGCAAAGTTGGATATTTTAGCCGGTACACCTGCTTCTAATACTTTGTTATCTTGTTCATTGGTAAATACCCACGTGCTATCGGCTTTGTATTTTGCGTATTCATCCATAGTAACACGCTTAGTTTCTCCCGTGGCTTTATTTTCAAAAATAAAACCATAATCTAATTTATCGGGTATTTCTATTCGCAATTCATTAATATCATTGCCTATTTTATAGGGTCTAAAATCTACCATTGGCAGTCCCCATAAATAATTGCTAAAGCAAAATAATAGGAAAATTATAGCTGTTCCGGAAATTTTTATCCAACCGAAAAATTTGCCAAAAAACGGCTGAATATTTTTGCTTAATAGAAACAACGCTGCCAATACAAACAATAAAAAAACATCTTTTATAAAAGTAACTTTAGGTTCTAATTTTAAGAAATCGCCAAAACAACCACAGTCGGTTACTTTCATTTGTAGTTTGTCATACTCTACAAATACAGGTATTTGCTCGCCTGCGGCTTTTAGTGTAGCTCTTGTAGCAGAATCGTAAAAATCCGGATTAATATACCCTGTTAAATAAGTGAAACCTGTAAGCACGGTAAAGAAAACCATCATGGCGGCAGTTAGCCCAAGTGTCCATTTCTTTTTAAAACCAATAATTAAAGCAACGCCTAAAACTATTTCAAGCACTATCATAACTACGGCTAAGAAAGTACTCATGTTGGCTAACCAATCAAAACTAAACCCTGCAAACTGGGTAAAAGCATTAAAATAGTCTTTCATTTTGTATGAAGTACCAAGGGGGTCTATTGCTTTAACCACACCAGAGAAAATGAACAAACAGCCTAATGAGTTAACTAAAATTTCAGTAATCCAGCTTTTAGGTTTTAAGAAAAAAGATTTAAAGTAAGACATAACAATGCCTGCTACTAAAGAACCACCAAAAACTTTTAAAACGGGTAAATAAATTTCCATAATGTTTATTTTGCTAACAAATATATTGATAAAATAGACACCCTAAAAATAGCAAGATAAATTAACAGCAAATTAACTAAAATGAATAGTAGTTGGAGTTGAACGTTTTGAATAAACGCAGGTAGTGGTTTCTTACATAAAAATAAATATAAAAAATTAAATTATAAAATCACGACAGAAATAAACCTTTCTCCGCTATTGCATTTATTTGTTGTTAGCTATAGATTTTAATATTTAATAATCTTCAAGTTTTCAATGCAATTATTTGGAAAAGAAATAATGTAAGTGCCACTAGCCAAATTGCTTATATCAATTTCATTTTCTATATAGTCGCTTATAACTAATCTACCCAAACCATCATACAAATTATATTTTAATTTTGAAGTTACAGTTCTGTTAACAAATAAAATATCAGTTGTTGGATTAGGATACAGAGTCAAATTATCGTTTTCGTTTAAAACCGTAAATTCTCTTTGTTCTTTACACTGATTATTTACAACTTCTAAACTATATGACCCAAATTCACTTATTACTATTTGTTCTCCGTTAAAAACATTGTTATTTAACTTAAGAACATTATTAGAATGATATGGAATATCTATATCAATCGTAATTGGTAAGTCATCTTTGCCACATAATAGAATAGATTGAATTTTGTTTATAGTGTCAAGTTTATACAAATAAAACGAATCTCTAACTGAGCATTGCTCGTCAAAATATTCAATAGAATAATCTCCAGAGTTTTTGAAGGTTTTGATTTTATTAGTATCATTGTCAAACCATTTAAATGAATAAGGGTAATCTGATAGATTAATATTTAAAGTGTCACTACTACAAATTACCAATGAATCATTTTGGAAACTAAAACTGTTTATTTGGCATTTATCAATAGTAACTAAATCAATATAAATAAGTGCTCCTGGTCTACAGGCATTACAATTTTGAATTTGAATTTTCTCAGTATTGTTATCTGATTTAAAGTTACCAATGATTAAATCTTTCTCATTTCCACTAGCTTCATAATAAAATTCTACTTTCTTCCATCCATCTATATGGTCTAAATTCTCACCATCATACATTTTGTATGGAAAAGAATAAAAATTATATGGTTTAGGATTGTTGGGGTCAAACGGATTATTAAGTAGTTGATCTTCTAGCTCATAAGGGCTAAAACCTATTCCAAAATCATTTGAGATAAAATTTTCTGTAGCAGAAATTTTAACATAAAAAGATATTTTATATAATGAGCCATTTTCTAAATTATTTTGCAAACGAGTATATATAAATTCTCTCCATTCTTCTATCTCATTGTCAAACAACCTTATTGCTGCCAAATAATCTCCAGAGAATGGTTTAACAGGCTCCAATTCAAAGTTACTTAATGCATTACTGACAATTGTTCCTAAATAAAGAGAACTTCCTAAGCACTCATTCTCTTTAAATAACTGACAAGTTCCAAATCCTCCCCAAGTATTTGAAAGAGTATGTAGTCCATAATCACAATCTTCTCCTGTTTTATTATTTTCAAAATCACCATCCAATATTAAATTTTGAGAAAAAATTAAAAATGGCAAATAAAATGAAAGCATTAAAATTATCAATCTCATTTTTCTTTCTTTAATTTATGCACAACTATTAGCTAAAAAGTCGTTTTAATGCTTTTTAGCGTTTGTTTCTACCTTTTATCGGTAAACAAGTAGCTAAGTTAGCGAATTCTCATTAGAATGTAAATTATTTTTACCATATATTATTAACAAGATGTAAACCTGCAAAAAACAAAATCTTTTTCGCATGGTCTATAGGGGTGACGTACCATTTTTATGTAAAGTTTAGAACCTTCAAAAGGTTCTGAACTTTGTGTTTTTTTTACCTCTTATAAACCTGAGTTCGGTTAATATTTATGGAACAGAACGCTTGATGGTAGTGAGATACAACTAAAAATACTGCACACATAGCGGGCTATATGCCATAGGCAGACAAGTTCTGAAAGTATTTTTAGGAAGTAGATTGCTACCATGAAGCGTTAATGAATAAAAAAATAGCATAAAAAGACTTTTTTTTATGCTATTGCTCATTGCTAAAATAAAAAATGCTTCGTTGTGAAATCTTGATTTATCCCGATAAATCTTCACTTCCACGCCTTGCCTTTTTCATTTTATTCAATGCCTGTTCGTATAAATATTAATCTAACTCAGGTTTTAAGCTAAAAGTGGAATCGGCAGGGATGCCGACCACAAGGGGAAAAATCTGTTTCGCTTAGTAAATACCTCTCACATTTTTAATGAAACACCACTAAAACGCCTGTAAATAAAGCATTTATAAGCATGTACCCCTTTTTGTACCCCCTTCATTTTTAGTTAATTACATCATGCTAATTAAGTTTGCGTCTGCTTGATTGATTAATAACCTTTAAAATAAATAAACATGAAAAAAACAATACTTAGCACCCTTATTTTAGCAATAGCAAGTTTAACAAGCTTTGCTCAAATTGTAAACATCCCCGATGCCAATTTTAAAGCCTATTTGGTAGGTAACTCAAGTATCAATACAAACAGTGATACAGAAATACAAGTAAGTGAAGCTACTGCTTATACAGGTGCAATTGATTGTAATTCTCTAAGTATTTCAGACTTAACCGGAATAGAATCTTTTATTAATATAAGTGAACTATACTGCGTTGGCAACAATTTATCTACTCTAAATGTTAGCCAAAACGTTAACTTAACTATGTTATATTGTAATAGTAATAATTTAACTTCCCTTGATTTAAGTCAGAATACTTCTTTAACTGAGCTAAGTATTGCATTCAACAGCTTTACCGCAGTTGATATAAGTAATAACACACTTTTATCTAAATTTTATTGTAGCCATAACAATCTTTCAGGTCTTGATGTGAGTCAAAATATAAATTTAACAGAACTTGGATGTGAGTATAACGCTATAAACACACTTGATCTGAGTCAAAATACAAATTTAATACAGCTAACGTGCCACTACAACAGTATTATTAGTTTAGATGTAAGCCAAAATACAAATTTGGGTAATCTAACATGCCATCACAATAACATAAGTTCCTTAGATGTAAGTCAGAATACGGCTTTATATACACTGCGTTGCCAAAATAACGATTTAACTATGCTAAAAAGTATAAACACTTCCACATTAGTAAATTTAAATGCTACTGTCAATCCCAATCTAACTTGTGTTGAAGTGGATGATGTTGCCGCAGCAAATGCTAATTTAAACTACGTTATTGATGCCACAGCAAGTTACAGCACCAACTGTGTAATATTGGTAAGCTCAATAACTGTACAAGGTCAAGGTGGAGCAAGCACTATTACTACCAATGGCGGTACACTACAAATGGAAGCTACAGTATTGCCTACAAATGCTACCGATGCCACTTATACTTGGAGTATAACTAATGGAACAGGCTCGGCTTCTATAGATGCTAATGGTTTACTTACTGCTTTAACTAACGGAACGGTAACTGTAACAGCTACTGCAAATGACGGTTCGGGAGTTACGGGCGATGCAGTTATTACTATTTCTAACCAAATTGTATTGGTAAATTCCATTTCTGTACAAGGTCAAGGTGGAGCAAGCACTATTACTACCAATGGCGGTACACTACAAATGGAAGCTACCGTTTTGCCCGCTAATGCCTCTGATGATACTTACACTTGGAGTGTAGCTAACGGAACAGGCTCTGCCACAATAGATGCTAATGGTTTATTAACTGCTTTAACTAACGGTACGGTAACGGTAACAGCTACTGCAAATGACGGTTCGGGAGTAAGCGGAACTAAAGACATTACTATTAGCAACCAAGGAACAGCTATTAAAGATATAGCTTTTAAAGGATTAAGCCTATATCCTAATCCTACAAATGACGTAGTAAACCTAAAAGTGGATGAAAAATTAACTTCATTACTATTGTATGATTTAACAGGAAAAACAGTTAAAACTTTTAGTGCAAATAACACGCAATTAAACGTATCAGACATTCAACAAGGCATTTATTTCTTAGAGCTTAAAAATGAAGAAAAACGCTCTGTAGTTAAACTAATAATAGACTAAACAATTACTAACCAAAATAACCTGACTTGAATGCAACCTGTCAGTTATACTATCAGTTTAGACTATTTTAAACTACCAATTTGTATAAAATTAAGCAATACAAACACAATTTTAAAAACTAAGAGTCCGTTTTTTGATTATGAAAATTAGCAAAACCTTTTTAATACTACTCACGTTTCTCCTTATTGTATTATTTGAAAGCAAGGTTAAGGCATGTAGTATGTATAAAATTACAGCAGATGGCAAAACAATGGTTGGTTGCAATGAAGATGCCTGGAGAACTACTTCTAAAATTTGGTTTGAAAATGCAAAAAATAAAAATGAATTTGGTGCTGCTTTTACCGGGTCAAGACAAGTATCTAACAGTAGAACTGCTCCACAATCGGGAATGAATGAAATGGGGCTCACGTTTTCGCGTTTAGGTGCATATTACCCTAAACAAGATAATCCATTTTTAAGTAGAAATAAAATTACAGATGAAGTAAATTACTTAACAGATATACTGCATAAATGTGCAACAGTTGAAGAAGTGAAAGACTACATTGACCAATACGACCATAGTTTTTTTTACGACCATGTTTTTATATATATTGATAGCACAGGAAAATATATAGTTGTTGAGCCGTACAAGATTATAGAAGGTAATGATGAAAATTATGTGTTATCTAATTTTTGTCCTTCCATAACAGATAATAAACAAGCAAGAAAATTTAATAGATATAAAAATGGAGAAGATTTTCTAAATACCCATCAAGTAGTTCCTACATTAGATTATTGCACAGCCCTTTCAGACACCATGCACGTGTGTAGAAGTAGAAATGGAGACGGTACGCTACTTACTTCTATTTGGGATTTAAAAGACGGATTAGTCAATCTATATTTTTATCACAATTACCAATCCACTATTCAATACAATTTAGCCGAAGAATTAGCAAAAGGCAATCATACTTTAAGTATTCCGGAATTATTTCCAACAAACAAAGAATTTGAAAGGCTACAAAATTATAAGACTCCACTAACTACTCCTCTGCTTAGAGTTTCGCTTGTAATATTGGGTGGTTTTTTAACTTTTTTTGCTTTGCTCATAGGTGTTCACATCATCAAAAATAAAAATAAGGATATTTCTACAAAGGCTTTAATCTTTTTATCTGCAATGAATTTATTATTAACGGCTTATCTGTTTGTTTTAGCTACCAATTTGTACATCTACTATTTTGATGCTCCATACAAACATTACAGTTCAAATTTAATTAGTGCTTCATCATACACTCCCTTTTTGCTACTCTTAATTATTGTTCCCGTTATTTTATATACAATAAAACAGTTAAAATCAGCCAAAACAAAAAGATGGATAAAAGCCCTATTAATTTCTAACAATCTAATATATATAATGCTTATTGTCAGCTTTGCTTATTGGGGATTATACAGTTTTTGGAATTATACCGTTTAGGAATATATAATATTCTAATATCGGATTCGCATTGAAAAAGAGGGATAGCCACTCAAGGAAATGAGATTGCTACAAAAATTACTCCTCCGTCATAATTTTTTCGCAATAACGTACGGAAGTTGATTGTATTCGTGCCACGACTTGAAGTCATGGCACGAGTATAACCAATGCACGTCTTTGCGAGTGAGGCACGAGCGAAGCAATCTAAACCTGAGTTCGGTTAATGGATACCCCGCTTACAAACTTAAGGTGCACTTTTAACTGATCTTAATCAAAAATAAATTGGTAAATAATTTAATACAAATATCCGAAATGAACGGAATTATAGAAATATAAACAGATAGTTATTAATAATTAAATTAACAGTAGTTTAACATATCTCTAATATTTTCTTATTTTAGCACCTCTTTAATAAAACACCTTATGAAAAAACTAATTACTTTAATTTTTACTCTAAGTATTTTTACCCTAAATTTTGCACAAGAACACGTAGGTTTAGACAGCAAAATAGATGAACTTTTTGGAATAGCTACGGGGTGGTTTGTCAAATTTATTTTTTGGCAAATTCCTATTAGCGAAGGTGTAGGTTTAAACTGGGTTTTAATTCCATTAATAGTGGGAGCTTTATTTTTTACTTTATACTTTGGGTTTCCCAATATCAGATTTCTTCCTTTGGCTATAAAAACCATTAGAGGAGATTTTGAACATGTAGAAACAGACCCTAATCAGCCCAATATTTCTGAAAGAGACAACCCTGATACGATAAGAATAGAAGGAACACATGGCGAAGTAACTCATTTTCAAGCCTTAACGGCAGCTTTGAGTGCCACGGTAGGCTTAGGAAACATTGCAGGAGTGGCGGTAGCCGTGGTGGTAGGTGGAGCCGGAGCCACTTTTTGGATGATAATTGCCGGATTGCTGGGTATGTCTTCAAAATTTGTGGAGTGTACTTTAGGGGTAAAATATAGAGAACGCAACCACCATACAGGCACTATTTATGGCGGACCTATGTATTATTTAAGCAAAGGAATGTCGGATAAAGGCTTTAAAAGTTTTGGTAAAGTTTTAGCAGTTGCTTTTGCCATTTTGTGTATAGGTGGTTCGTTTGGTGGGGGCAATATGTTTCAAGCTAATCAAGCTTTTGAAATATTTAGAAACGTAACAGGCGGACATGAAAGTTTTATAGCCGGTAAAGGGTGGATTTTTGGTATAGCTATGGCATTACTTGTAGGAGCTGTTATTATTGGAGGTATTAGAAGAATAGCCCAAGTTACAGAAAAAATAGTTCCTTTTATGGCGGTAATTTATGTAGGTGCAGCCTTAGTTATTATTTTTATGAATATTAAATTAGTTCCAGAAGCTGTGAGTGCCATAGTAACAAAAGCTTTCTCTCCTACAGCCATTACAGGTGGTTTTTTAGGCGTATTAATTCAAGGATTTAGAAGAGCAGCATTCTCAAACGAAGCAGGTGTAGGAAGTGCGGCTATTGCCCACTCTGCTGTAAAAACAAAATTTCCCGCCAGCGAAGGATTAGTAGCTTTGCTTGAGCCATTTATTGATACCGTAGTAATTTGTACTATTACCGCTTTAGTAATTGTAATAGGAAATTTAGAAGGATTTTATCAGTTTGGCGGTTCAGACGGTGGCACTTTAATAGCAGGAACAGAAAAAGTTTTATCGGGTGTAGAATTAACCAACTATGTTTTTGAAACCAATATTCCAAATTTCCAGTACATTCTTACGGGTGCCGTAGTTTTATTTGCGTTTAGCACCATGATTAGCTGGTCGTACTACGGACTACAGTCGTGGACATATTTGTTTGGTAAAACAAAAAATACCGAATTGACTTATAAAATTCTTTTTTGCGTATTTGTAGTTATAGGTGCCGCTGCAAAAATGGGAAATGTATTGGATTTTTCCGATGCTATGATTTTTGGAATGATGGTACCCAATATGATTGGATTGTTATTTTTATATCCTAAAGTGAAAGAAGAATTGGAACTTTATATTAAAAAAATAAAAGAAAAACGTGTTTAAATTCTTTAAAGAATATTTTAATTTAAGTAATAATGAGCAGCGAGGCGTTATAGCTTTACTGCTCATTATTATTTTAGTGTTTATTGCACCTAAATTATTCACACTTTTCAAACCTGCCGAAGAAATACCTGCTGATAACACCAAAATTTTAGCACAGTTTAATACTCCGCAAGACAGTACAGAAATAGATGCTTTTAATGAAGAAATAGAATCATCTGCCTCATCTCAAAAGCTCTTTCCTTTTAACCCAAATACTGTTAGTAAAAATCAATTAATAGAACTTGGTTTTACAGAAAAAACAGCTTCTACCCTGCTTAATTATAGAAACAAAGGCGGAAAATTTTATAAAAAAGAAGACTTAAAAAAGGTGTATGGCGTTTCGGATAATTTATATAATGACCTTAAAGATTATATTGTTTTAGACAATAAAAAAGTAGAAAAAATCACCGCTGCAACAGAGCATAAAAACGAAACCACAGCAGAAAAAACCAAGGAAAAAGAAACTTTAGAAAGTAGCAATGAAAAAATATACGTAAACATAAATACTGCCGATTCTACAGAATTAAGGAAAATAAAAGGTATAGGAGCTGTTTTTGCCGGCAGAATAATAAAATACAGAGATTTGCTGGGTGGATTTAATAATAAAGAGCAACTTTTAGAAGTTTATGGAATGAAGCCGGAAATGTATGAAAACATTGCTCCACAGGTTTATACCAATGGCAAAATAAAAACAATAAATATTAATAAAGCAGATTGGAAAACATTGAAAAACCATCCTTATCTTAGTACCGAAAAAGCAAGTATTATTAGCAAATATGTTAAAACCCACGGAGCTGTAAAAAACATTAATGAAATAATAAATACTTCTATTTTTTCGCAAAGTGAAATAGATAAAATAACACCTTATTTAAGTATAGAATAATGACCTTAGAAAAAAAATTAAAAAGCATAATCAGAGATGTTCCCAATTTCCCAAAAGAAGGAATAGTTTTTAAAGATTTAACTACCGTTTTATTAAATCCCGAGCTAACAAATGAAGTGGTAGATGCTTTAGCCAATGCTATAGAAGAAAAACCCGATGCTATTACGGCAATTGAAAGCCGAGGTTTTTGGTTTGGTACATTGATAGCTCAAAAGCTGGGTGTGCCGTTTATTCCTTTAAGAAAAAAAGGAAAGTTGCCTGCCGAAACTGAAAGAATAGAATATAATTTGGAATATGGCTCAGCAGTAATTGAAATACACAAAGGACATATACAAAAAGGCTGGAAAGTGATGATACACGATGACTTGTTAGCCACGGGCGGAACCGCCATAGCTGCTGCCAAGCTTATAGAAAAAGAAGGAGGCATAGTGCACTCCTTCAATTTCCTAGTAAACCTTAGTTTTTTGGGTGCATCTGCTGTTATTAACAAAGAATACCCAAAAGTACCTGTTAGTAGTATAGTTACGTTTTAGTTTACTATTGTACTACTACATTAAAAGTAACTTCAATATCTGAAGCTCCTCCTGCATTAGTAATATCTCCTGCCGAAACACCGGAAGCACCTTTGTCTGGTTGATGTCTAAGTGTTACCGTTAAAGTACCATTGCTTGCTACTCCTGTTGTAGCTGTATTAGATAAACCTATTGGTTTCCCATTTTCATCTGCATCATTATAGCTAAAATTTAAGTTTAAACCACTGCTTTTTTCAAAGAAAAACTGGTGGTCTACAGCTTCTTCCTGTATCTCCGCAGTAATATTATCGGCTGGCGATTCACTTTCATTTAAAACGCTAAGTGCTACGGTGTAAGATGCATTAGCTGCTAAATTATCTGCTGTAATTACAGGTGCATCTCCCCCATCTCCATCTAAATCTTGAAACAATAATGTACTAACTGCTCCACTTTGCGTATTAGTAAAATCAACTTTCAGTGTTGTTATTAGTTCTTCATCATTGTGTTCATGTGGGTCTTTTTCGCACGAAGCCAATAAGACTAAAAAAACGGTTGCTGTAATAAAAAATTTTTTCATGTTATTTATATTTATTTGGTTAAAAATCAATTTTAGTTCTAAGTACCAGTTGTGTACCTATTTCATCGGCATAATATCTCCAGCGGTTTAAATAATTTCTGTATGATGTATTTAAAATATTATCGGCTTCAAGTTGCCACATTAATGAGGTTTTTTTCATTCTTATTTTACCTCCTACAGCTGCGTTTAATAAGGTATATCCTTTAGGAGCATCTACAAAATCAAACTGTGGTGTTCTAATTTGCTGCCAAACATTTTTAACGCCCACCTCTACTTGCATTTCATGTTTTTTTATAGGAAAACTATACTGCAAAGCATTTTCTAAATAATCGGCAGGCATAAAGGATAAGTTGTTATCGTTATCTAAATTTTTGCCTCTAACAATAGCACTTTTCAATTTCCACACTAAATTTTGATAAACATGAGTTTGCATACCTATATCAAAACCCCATATTTGAGCTCTTGAAGCTTTAAAATTATAGACGGGAAAAGCTCCTCTTATGGTTAATTCTACATTTTGCTGCAATACCAAATCTATATAATTAAAGAAATATTGATAATATGGACTTAATTCTATACTAACTCTATTGGGTTTTGAATAAGTAAAACTTGTAGAAAAAGATAAAAGTTGCTCATTTTGTATAGTGCTATCTCCTCTTTCTATTGCTGCTGCTCCGTGGTGCAATCCATTGCTATATAGTTCGTTAATTTCTGGAGAACGCTTAACATAAGCTAAGTTTAACCGCCATTGTGTATTTTTAAAAACAGAATAATTAAAGCCTACATTTGTAGAAATATTATTAAAAGTATGTTTAGGATTTTTTACTACTTTATTATCGTAATATTTAGCAGATAAAAACTCTAATTCATATCTTAACCCTAAATCAAAAGTAATTTTATTAAGCTCATAACTATTAATAAAGTATGGTGCTATTTTGTTTCTTAAATAATTAGGTATAAGAGGCTTAACATTCAATTCAGGACTATTAAAATTGGAAGTATTTTCGTATTGCATACCAATATTATATTTCCATTTTTTTATTTCATTTTCATAATCGGCAGAAAAATTATTGCTCATCATATTTAAAAACAAAGAAGGTTTTTCTGAGCTTCTACGCACGTCATATTCTTTCCTTTTGTTGTATTGAAAATTGTAGGTTAAAGTCAACTCCCCTTTTTCAAGAAACTGTTTATGAGATAAATTAAGCGTATGGTGCATTACATTTTGATACGGTTTATTAATTTTATAGCTGAAATTGGGCTGTGTAGCAAAAGGCTCGTTTCTATGAAATGCTTCTTGCAAATCTGTAGTGTTGCCTATATGCGAACCGGCTAAAATCCCTGTGTTTAAGTAATAAAATTTATAGCTTAATTCCGTTATAAATTTACTTTTAGTAATACCTAACTGTACCGATGTCCCTCCCGATTCCATACCTGTGTTGGTTAAATAATAGTTGGGCGTTTTAGTATCGCCAGCCCTTGTATAGCTCCCTTGAACTCGCCACTTAAAAATATCCGATTTTTTTATTCCTCCTTCTAAAGTAAGGCTGTTAGACAGTTTTAAACCATTTAAAAATCCGGCAAAATTATAATTGCCATGCACGTGCTTATCTGTAGGTAGGTGCTTATCATTTAAAAGTATAGCTCCTGCCATTGCTCTGGTAGAATATTTTAAAGCCGAAGCTCCTTTAATTATGGTAATATCATTAACAGAAAAAGGATCAATTTCCGGAGCGTGTTCTATCCCCCAATTTTGCCCTTTTACGGCAAAACCATTGTTTATAATATCTATTCTATTGCCAAACAAACCATGAATCATAGGTTTGCTTATTCCGTTTCCTGTTTCTACATTATTTACGCCAGTTACACCTTCTATTACTTTTCCTAATGATTCGCCCGATTTTCTATCTATTAATTCCTTTTTCAACTGAACATTTGAAGTACTGTTGGCAGCATTTGAATTTCTCTTTTTAGATACGGTTATTGTTTCAAGCAGTTCTGCATGATGCTCCATTTTTATGGTAATAAATGTATCTTTTTTTATGGTTGTGTAAAATTGCAACTGCTCGCATCCCAAATGATTAACCGTAATATGGTACGAACCTTCGCATACGTTTTCTAACTGAAAAAACCCATTTTCATCAGAATAAGTAAAATTATTTCCTTCGCCCAAAACTATAGATGCAAATTCAAGATTTTCATTGTCATGATTATCTATAACCTTGCCTTTTACAACTATATTACAGTTTTGGCTTACTAAAGAAAATGGCAATATTACTAAAATGAAAAGGTATTTCACTTTGCAAATGTAATAATTAATGCAACAATGTTGCATTAAAGAGTGTTTATTTTTTCAAAAAGTTCTGAATATTGCGGTTTAAGTTCTGCACACGCTGTTTTCTTTGATAAATTGAAGCGGTGGCGGCACGCTGTTTACAGTCTGCAATAGCACACATTTCACAGTTTTCATTAACTTTTTTAATTTTTATGTCTTTATCCTGTGCAAAAGCAATTTTTGGGTTGAAAATTTTATCTATATAAATTCCTACGCTAACACTGGTGCTAAATCCACTAACAGGGTACATAGGACGAGCCACCGAAATAATAAAATACTTATCTCTGCTATCGTAATAATCTGATATTTGAGCATCAATTACTACGGTATCTACATCGTTTGTTTTTTCCATTTTAGCTTCTAATTCTTTAATAGATTGTACGCTAACCCACCTTCTGCAATAGTGTAGCTCTTTGCTTATAGCATGCGGATTGTGCAGTCTGCCCAAATGCAATTCTTTTGTTATATTAAAACTATCTCTTTCTTTTGGCTTAGAAAGACGGAGGAAAAACAAGGATTTTAGATTGAAAAAAGTAGGTAAAATATTCGTCAAACGGTGCATATACATTTCGGCAGAAACACCTAAACTATCTATCATTTTTTCAAATAATGCAGCATCCCATTTAGTTTTGCTAAAAAAAACTTTTAAATCTTCAACCATTTTTTCTTCTGGTAATAACAAAGCTGTAGCAAAATATGAAGCTTGAAAATTATTAAATATTTCAGAAAAACCTGCACCGTTAAAAAAAGTAGTAACTAAAGGTCGTGGCTTCAATTTCATAAAATTAAAAGCAATTTCTCTTCCCAATACAAACAATAATTGATGCTCGTTTAAATCTTTATTCAAATAGAGAGTATTTCCTTTACATACCGAACGAACATTTTGAATATCGTTGGGCAAAATGTCAAATTTATAATTATACTCCTCAATCAACAAAGATTTCAAGACAGAACTTTCAATTTTTATATTCAATGATAAATGGTGAGTACTTCTAAAATTGTTTGCTTGATGCTCAATTTCTTTAAAATAATTATCTTCTAACTCTTGATAAGATCGCAATACAGAAAAATAAAAATACTCCGTTTCCATATCATGATTACGAGCTATTTCAATAATTGTATTTAAAAAGGCACTTATTTTTGTTGGTGAATTGGATAAAACATCTATAATGTTATTCAAATCTAAACCCAATAAATCTAAGGGGAGCTCGGAAAGTATATTTGTTTTTAACAGCAATTCAAAAGAAGCATATTCTTTAGGAAGTTTTAATGAGGTAAGTTCTTCTTCCTTAATTTTTAAAGCATCTGCCAATGCCAAAAGTTTATCTTTTTTGGGGTATTTTCTACCTTTTTCTATTTCGTTTAAATAAGAATTAGATAAGCCCGACTCTTTAGCTAACTCTTGAGCTGTTAAATTGAGTTTTTTTCTAAAGCTTTTAATCTTTAAACCAAGTATTATCTTTTTATTTTCTGAGCTAAGCAGGGTATTTTCGTTTTGATAAAACAAAAATAATGAATAAATGCAAAATGCAAGCCTATAAATTTTCTGCTTGAAATAATAGGCAACATTATTAAGCTACTTTATTAGTATAGTATAAGGCTAATATTCTTCTTCGTCAAAAAAGAAATCGTCTTTTGTTGGATAATCGGGCCAAATATCTTCTATTCCTTCATAAACTTCATCATCATCTTCTAATTCCTGTAGATTTTCAATAACTTCTACTGGCGAACCGGAACGTATTGCAAAATCAATTAAGTCATCTTTTGTAGATGGCCAAGGTGCATCTTCTAAGTATGTTGCTAATTCTAATGTCCAAAACATATTTTTCTTATTAATTTTAAGGCGTGCAAAGGTAATATAATTTGAACGTTTTTCCTAATTATTTATTCTTTTTAGGAAGCCATTCAATTTCATTTACACTCAATTTGCTTGCCAAAAATCTTGAAAGAACAAAAATGTAATCTGAAAGTCTATTTAAGTATTTCACTATCAATGGATTAACATTTTCTACACTACTTAAATCCACCACTATTCTTTCGGCTCTCCTACACACTGTTCTTGCTATATGGCATGAAGAAACATATTGATGTCCACCCGGTAAAATAAATTTTGTTAGTGGTTTTAGCGATTCATTCATTAAATCTATCTGTTTTTCTAAGACTTCAATGTCTTTTTCATTCACATTTTCAAAAAACTTATTTTCCTTATCTGCCGGAGTAGCCAAAAAAGCTCCTATTACAAATAAATTCTCTTGAATTTTTAGCAGTATATCGTGCTGTATCTCACCACAAACATCTTTAACTAAACCTATATGAGCATTTAGTTCATCTACCGTTCCGTAAGCATCTATTTTAATATTAGCTTTTGACATCCGTTTGCCTCCATATAAAGAAGTTTCGCCTAAATCGCCCGTTTTTGTATATATTTTCATAGAGAATTTGTTTTAAACAAAATTACTGATTGTTTTGAGGATAAACAAAATTTAGCTTAACGGGAGTTTTATTTCTCATTCTTTATTTCTCGCAAAGATGCAAAGTCGCAAAGAAAGATTATGAAATAGATAAATAGCTGGTTACTGATTTGTTTGTTTAAAATTAGAATTATCAATCGTTTTAGGTATGGGATTCCTGCTTTCACAGGAATGTTCTGTGTTTAAAAACAAGTATTTGGTTGAAAATTTTCATTATAATTTCTTTCATATTTTCCAATAGCAAATGCCTGTTTTATTAGTTTGTTAGCTATAGCTATTTTTATTACTCTCTCCGGCTTTCCTTTTTCTTTTAATCTCTTATACATTTCTATACAGCTTTTGTTGCACTTCTTGGCTGACCAACTACACAAATATAGTAGTTTCCTTATCTGTGCTTTTCCCATTTTGCAAATATGACCTTTACCTCTTACACTCGTTCCACTTTCATACTTTCTTGGACTAAAACCTACATATGCTATTAACTGCTTACTTGTCTCAAAATTCTTGAAATTATTAGTTATTACCGTCAACATTATTGCTGTCTTTCTTCCTATACCCGGTATGCTCTCCAATCTTGCTAAAGTTTCGCTATACTCTTGTTCTGACAGCTCATTCATCTTTTCTTCTAATCGTTGTTTTCTTTTCTCTAATGTTCTTATTTGTTGCTTTAATTCATGCTTTACTTCTTTGCAAATTATACCACTTGACTGAAATGCTTCTAACTGATTCTTAGTCTGTCTTATTTGCTTTTCTAATAATTCTAATGAAGTATGTATTTGCCTAAGGTGTATTATTGTTTCATCTTGTGGCTTCCATAAACTTGGCTTTTGTTCTTTTCCATATTCTGCTATCGTTTGAGCATCTTTTTTGTCTGTTTTGGCTCGTAATAGCTTCATTTGGCTATATCTTCTTATTACTAATGGATTTACTACGCTTACCTTAACTCCTAACTTATGTATATACATTGCTAATTGTAAATAATATGGACCACTGGCTTCCATCACAACACGACTATCTTCATCCATATAAGATGCTAATTCTTTAAATCCTTTAAGATTGTTTTTACAAACCTTATGATGCCATTTATTTTTTTCTTCAAATGCTACATCAAATGTTTGTTTACTAATGTCTATTCCTATAACTTTACACATAGATATTTAATTTGTGAAAAGTAATTACTACAATTTCCTATCTATCCTTAATGCAAGCTTTATGCTTCATGTTCTGTTCAGGTTTTTGTAGTAAGGGGTAAAGGGACTAACATTCCGTACGGTCTTTATGACAAATGACGAATTACAATCTTTCTCTTTACCCTTACTTTTCTTGTTAATAATTATTCAAATTTAATTCTTATCACAAACATAGGATGACGTTTTTGGGTAGTTTGGATTATAAATCTATCACGTTCGTCATCCTGATGAAATCGAGTGAAAGAAGAATAAAATAGTTTGCTTCGTTCGTGCCTCTCTCGCAAAGACGCACGCTTTGAACTCGTCTTTTAAAAACACTAAAAAACAAAGAAGCACTACGTAATGTAGTGCTTCTCTATATTCTTTACTATTCAAAAAATTATTTCTTTCTTGAGTATTTTTTGTTGAATTTATCTATTCTACCCGCAGTATCTACAAACTTCATTTTACCTGTAAAGAAAGGATGCGAAGTATTAGAAATTTCTAATTTTACTAAAGGATACTCATTACCATCTTCCCAAGTAATAGTTTCTTTAGATGGAGCACAAGAACGTGTTATAAAAGCTTCATCATTAGAAATGTCTTTAAACACAACTAATCTATAATTTTCCGGATGAATTCCTTGTTTCATATCTTTTAATTTTTAAAGGACTGCAAAGGTAGTAATAATTAATTTAACTGACAAACTTGTATGCAAAATTTTATTTAAAAGAGATTATGCCATGGTTTATTGTTTAGTCATTCGTAATTAATCATTAAAAGAATAGGAGATTGCCGCAAAAATTACTCCTCCGTCATAATTTTTTCGCAATGATGTACAGGAGGAAACATCTCTCTTCTATAGACACCCACCCTAACAGGATGAGTTATAATTCTTTTCCGCTAAACCTTTCCTTATACGGCTTAAACTTTCCGGAGTAATACCAAGGTATGAAGCTACCATAGTTTGCGGTACACGCAGCAGTATATCTGGATAAGTTTTTATAAAATCTAAGTAGCGTTCTTCGGCAGTAGCACTTTGTAGTTGCGTTATTCTCTTTTGCAGGCTTGCTATATGCTTGTGCAAAAGTTGATTATTAAAACGCATAAAATTATTGTCCGAAGCAGAAAGTTTGTCCATTAGCTTTTCTTCTATTAAAAACACTTCCGTATCTTCTAAAGCCTGTATAAAATAGGATGAGGGCTGCTTGAGATATACGCTTTCTCTATCTGCCAAAAACCATTTTTCAGGAGCAAATTGTATAATGTGTTCTTTCCCCTTATTATCTATGGAATATTGGCGAAGCAGTCCCTTTTCTACAAAGAAAGAAAATTGACTTTTCTCTCCTTCTTTTAGCAAAAACGAACCACTTTTATACAGTTTAATAGCACATTTAGATAATAATTCTTGCAATTTTTGATTATCTATATCAATGTTTGCAGATAAATATGATTGTAGTGTAAAGTGATTCATAATTGTGTAAAAATAAAAATTCCGAGCTTGATTAAAAACCCGGAATTTTAAATTTATTTCTTTAAATCCTATTAAAAATTAGGACAAAATCTTTCGTACTGTATTCTACCCGGCTCTTGATTATTATGAATATATACTACACTTATTTCAAAAGCTCCCACCGACTGACTTGCTCCTCTAAATGTAGAAGTGTTAAAATCATAACTTGCTCCTATTCTGGTATTATAAGTTTCTACGCCTACTGTAAAAATAACAGCATCGTTAGTCCATTTATCTACTCCGCCCACTAAACGTGTCCATGCTCCGGCAAAACCTTTAAACTCATCGCTAAAAGCATATTCAAAACCTGTACCTAAGTTAAGTTGCTGTGCTTGTGTTTGCATCATATACAACACGGTAGGCAATACTTTAAAATACTTTCCTACTTTTATAGATGCCCCACCATGAGCCGTATAACGCATATCTAATTTATTCTTTTTATCGCCTAAAAAAGATTCTCCCGGTCTTGTTATGTGGTTAGCTGCAAAACCTAAGTAGTAGCTAAACTTATCTGTAGCTCTTGATGAAAACAATGCTCCGGCATTCAAATCAAAATATCCAAAACTTGGAGAGTTAAAACTTGCTTCTCCATTATCAAAAAATGGATTAAATGAGTTTAGACTTCTATCAAACTGCGTTTCAAATAATAAATCGTACTGAAATATTCTTTTGTGCACATAGCCTCCTTGAAAACCCAAGGATAGTCGGCTTCTACCAAAGCGGTCAACCGATTGATGATAAGCAATAGATGCCATAGCTGCATAAGTAGCTAATGAACCATTCCCTGCTTCATCTGCATAAAACACAGCACCTACACCTAAACCATTCTCTCGTAATTTTCTTTTAAACAAAGGCATATCAAAAGAAGCAGAATAAGTATTATACGGAGCTTTTGCATTGGCAGAAGGAACAGGGAACCATTGTCCTCTATAATTGGCTGCTACTCTAAAATCTCCATTAATTAAACCTGTAAGTGCCGGATTTAAAGTTAATGGCGAAGCATAATACTGCGAAAAATGTATGTCTTGTGCATTTATTGCAAATACGCTAATTAAAAAAAATGCTATTAAAAGTATATTTTTTTTCATGCTGTCAGTTTTTCAATTGTACGCTAATCTAATATTATTTCTTGAATATACGCAAAATTTTTGGTAAATGATTTGTTTTTATTCTAAAATATTTTGCCGGCTTTGCTCCAAAAGAGGCATAAAACCTTGCTATTCCTGCTATCATAGAGCCTTCAAAATCTAAATATTTTTTTTGCCCTGCATTATATTGTATAATATGATTTAACAAAACTGCCATAGCATTTTTCTCTAATCCCTCTTTACTGCTTGATGGCAACAAGTTTATAATCCGCTGAGGATGATTTATTAAAAAATTAACCGCCAACAGTTCTCCTTCTTTATTTTTTACACCTAAAATAACACCCATTTGATATGATAACGCTTTATAAACAATTCTAAGTATGGTGTAGTAGTGTTTTTCTTTAAAACCTTTAATTTTATTTGCTGTGTGTTTTTTATAAAAATCTGCTAACTGTTCAGGTTTTACATCTGTAGCCACAAATAAACCTTCTTCTTGTGCCTTTTTTAATTTCCTCTTTAAGTTTTTTGAAAAATTTTGCTCTAAAGTTTCATAGTTATAATGTAGTTCTAATAAATAATTGTCTCTTTCTTCTCCTTTTACTGATGTAGGCGAGTAATTACTTTCGTTAAAATTTATATCTATGTACTTATATTCTTTAGGAATGGCATTATAAAACTCATCAATATTCTGCTGATTTAAAGGCATGGTAGAAAATATACCTAACTGCTGCGTAAAGAAAGGTTGATACAAATACTCAATACCCATTTTTTTACCTATAACCAAAGGCATTACTATTTTATAATTATCATAAACTATGCCTTTCCATTCTTCGCAAACATTATCTAAATACCAAGTGTAGGCATACGGCATGGCACTTATAGCAAAATGTACACAGCCATTCCATCTTTTTTCGTCAATATCTTCTCTATCTAAAATTTTTAAATCCATATATTTGCTTCAAATTTAAACCAAAACATTCTGAATATGAAAAAACAAATAATTAATACAAAAAGTGCCCCTGCTCCTATTGGTCCGTACAACCAAGCTACTAAAGCTAATGGTATGCTTTTTATAAGTGGGCAAATACCTGCCGACCCAAAAACTGGAGAATTAGTTACAAGTTCTATAGAAGATGAAACGCACATGGTAATGAAAAACCTAAAAGCCATACTAAATGAAGCTGGATTAACTTTTGATAATGTGCTTAAAACTTCTATTTTTATTTCCGACATGAATAATTTTAGTAAAATAAATGAAGTTTACGGTTCTTACTTTAGTGGCGAATATCCTGCAAGAGAAACTGTGCAAGTGGCTCGCCTGCCTAAAGATGTTAATGTAGAAATTTCTGCCATTGCCACATTTTAATTATGAAATATAGTAAAGCAATATTATTTATTACCATAATTATAATTATTGCTTTCTATGCCTGCTATCCATTGTCTATAGGCTCACTAAAATGGAGAATAAAGTGGGATAAAAACATGATAAAAGGCAAAAAAGCTTTTTTAAAAGAAACTACAACTCCCAATTCTCAAAAGCCTAATATTGTTTTAATTATAGCCGATGATTTAGGCAAATATGAAGTATCGGCTTATGAAGGTGTAGATTATATAAACACACCTAATATTGATGCCATAGGCAATGAGGGCGTTGTTTTTGAAGAAGCGTATGTTACTGCTCCCACTTGTGCTCCCTCCAGAGCGGGAATTATGACAGGTAGAGTACAAAACCGCTACGGCTACGAAACCCAAATAATGGAATACTACCCTTCTAACTTTATAGAGTATTTAACAGGCAAATTTTTAACCAATACAGGCGATTTTGTATTGCGAACGAAACCCGTTTACCCAAGGGAATGGGAAATTTTAAAACAAGGTGTGCCACCTTCTGAAATAAATTTAGCCGAAATACTAAAAAAGAATGGTTATACAACAGGCGTAACAGGAAAATGGCACTTAGGCGAATCGCAAAAACACATACCTTTAAAAAGAGGTTTTGATTATCAATATGGTTTTTACGGTGCTTTTTCTTGGTACACACCTCAAGAAGTTACTAATGGCGTAGTAAATTTTTATCATGATAATTATAGTGCTAAATATCAATGGCGTTCAGGTAGAAATGAAGGCGGAGCTATTAGAGAACAAGGCAAAATAATTAAAGAAAAAGAGTACCTCACTTTTGCTATAAAAGACAGAGCCTTAAATTTTATAGACGAAAATAAAGACAAACCTTTCTTTTTATACTGCTCATTTTCTGCTCCGCACGAACCTTTTCAAGCTCCGGTAGATTATTATGCAAAATATATGCACATAAAAGACGAAAACAAAAGGGTGTATTACGCTATGATAAGTGCTTTAGATGATGCCGTAGGCGAAATTCATCAAAAATTAAAAGACGAAGGACTTGAAGAAAACACCATTATATATTTTATAAGCGATAATGGCGGAGCCACATACACGGGAGCTACTACCAACGGGCCTTTAAAAGGTGGCAAACTTACTCAATTTGAAGGTGGCATTAATGTTCCTTTTATGATGAAATGGAAAAATCATATTCCGCAAGGTTTAAGATACACTTATCCTGTTTCCTCTACCGATATTTTTACAACTACTATTTTAAATATAGGCGGGCAACTGCCTACCGATAGAGAATATGACGGAGTAAATTTACTACCTTATTTAACTAATGAAATAGATACGCAGCCACACCAGTTACTTTTTTGGCGAGCCGACCATATTTGGGCATTGCGTGATGGAGATTATAAAATGATACTAAGTACAAAAGACGGCTGGGCTGAACTGTATAATTTAAAAACCGATAAATCGGAAAAATACAATTTAAGAGAACAAATGCCCGATCTTTTTATTACATTGTACAACAAACACAAAGAGTGGCAAAACAATTATTTACCTAAAAAACCAATGTGGCCCAGAATAATGGATCATAAATTTATTATAGATGGCAAAGAATATCTTTTCCCGGCATAATGAAAACTGTATTATTTTATATTATCCTGTTTGTTGGGTTGATAAATGTAACCCAAGCACAAAAACCTAAAATGCACTTAAAAGTTCGTTTTGGTGGTCAGATAAATAATTATGTAGAAAAAAGAGATTCTATAAAAACCGATAATTATGGCGGGTTTCAAGGTGGTTTTAGCTTTAGATTAATTCACAAAAAAAGAATGTTTGAAGTAGGTTTTGATTTTGTAAGAAATTATGTTGATTTTACTTTAGCCAAACCAAATCCCAATAATTATCAACTGCAATTAAACTCTTTTGAAATACCCTTAACATCGGGATTTTTAACGTACAAAAACCGATATTTTAGGCATTTCTTATATGGAGGTTTTGTTACCAAATTTCATGTTAAATCGCTATATTATACAAAAGGCTCTAATCAGCCTCAAGTGCTAAAACCCAAACAAAGCACACTAAGAAATCCTCATTTTTCTTTTAGGTTCGGTACTCAGTTTGATATATATATGTTTAACTTTGATGTAAACTACAGCATAGGATTAAATAATGCTACTAAAAACACATTTAGGGTTCAGTCACACAACTTAAATTTTATAGTGGGCGTACTATTTTAGTTATGAACAAGTTTTTCTTTCTATTATTAATTATTATGTTTTCTTGTAAAAGTAAATCTACAGAAAAGTATAGTAATTGGAACGATTTTAATGAAGTTCAAATGCAAAGTGTTAATTCAATAACTAACCATGAAACGCCCGATATTTCTGATATGGTTTTAATAAAATCGGACTCTTTTATAATGGGAAATGATTTTGGATATAAAAACGAAGCTCCTGCACATAAAGTTATTTTAGACGCTTTTTATATAGATAAAATGGAAGTAAGCAATGCCGATTTTGCTAAATTTATAAAAGCTACTAATTATAAAACCACTGCCCAAAAAAACTACACCATAGGAGAAGCTTTTTTTGAAGCAGGCTCATTTGTTTTTCAAGAAAAAGAAAACAATTGGTGGCATTTTGTAAAAAATATTAGTTGGAAAAATTATTCTGACGGCACATTGCCCGTAGTTCATGTAAGTTGGTATGACGCTACTGCATATTGCCAATGGAAAAATAAACGGCTACCTACAGAAGCCGAATGGGAACACACGGCTAAACAATTATATTCAAATACTATTATAAGTCAAAACAGAGCAAACACTTGGCAGGGAAATTTTCCTTTAAGAAATGATACAAGCGATGGATTTTATAATGCCGCTCCTGTAAATTTGTTTAAATCTGACACTTTAGATATATATAATTTGTACGGCAACGTTTGGGAATGGTGTGCTGATAATTATACAGAGGACTACTACTCTACTGCTCCCTTAAAAAATCCTATAAATACAAGTAATTATTATGCTGAAAAAACTATGCGAGGCGGTTCATTTTTGTGCAATGACTCCTACTGCTCCGGCTATAGACCCACTGCACGTATGTTTGCCACACCTAATTCTACCTTTGAACATGTAGGTTTTAGATGTGCTTGCAATGCTGAATAAGAGCAATAAATTTACTCCACCCAATCTACCATAAACATATTGGTATCTCTTGTGCCTCCATTGTTTCTATTAGAAGAAAACACCAAATGCTTGCCATCTGGAGAAAACATAGGAAAAGCATCAAACATACCATCGTAAGTTATTTGCTCTAAGCCTGTACCGTCTATATTTATCATGTATAAATTAAAAGGTATGGTTGTAGTTTTATGGTTGCTTGAAAACAATATTTTCTCTCCACTTGGATGAAAAAACGGTGCCCAGTTAGCTCCACCTAAATCGGTTACTTTCACTTTATCCGTTCCGTCTATATTAGCTACGTATATTTCCATATCGCTGGGTTCTACTAAATCTTTAGCCAACAAATCGGTATAGTGTTTTATTTCTTCTTCTGTTTTTGGTCTTGAACTACGCCACACTAATTTTTTACCGTCTGGCGAGAAAAAAGCTCCACCGTCATAACCTAATTCATCGGTTATTTGAATTTCTTCTCTGGTATCTAAATCTAAAACATACAATTCTAAATCGCCACTTTTAGTAGATGTATAAACTATTTTATTTTCCGTAGGCGAAACTGTTGCTTCTGCATCATAATAGTCATTATCTGTCAATTGTTCTAGTATATTTCCCTCTCTATCTGCTATAAAAAGTTCAAACTCAGTATATAATGGCCATACATATCCATTACTTTTATCCGGCTCTGGCGGACAGTTTTCATGTTTTAAATGTGTAGATGCATAAATAATGGTAGTGTCGCCACGCAAGAAATAAGAACACGTAGTTCTTCCTTTTCCTGTGCTTACCATGTTAAATTCAAAATCTTGTCCTTCGGCAGGTATATCTCCTATAAAAATCTGATCGCACATAATACTATCTTTAGGATATTTTCTTTGAAAAACTAAAGATTTTCCGTCAAAACTCCAGTATGCTTCGGCATTATCGCCACCGTAAGTAAGCTGACGTATATTTTTAAAATGTGTTTCTTGTGCATATTGCAATGAATCTTTTTTAGTACTTGCTCCCGATTTTCCATCATGCTGGTGTGTGGCTTCATTGCCCCCCGAATTTTTACAAGACATTAATAATAAAACCGATACAAATAAAATTGATAAATACTTCATTAACTATAATAATTTAAAATTTGGGCAAAGGTACAATATTATCCTATTACTCTATCCAATTTTCCTCTGTCTAATATTACTAATTCAGAGGAATGGGTTTCTATAATACCTTCTTCTTTAAAATTTGACAACATTCTAATTACGCTTTCTTTAGCTGTACCTACTAATGAAGCTAAATCCTCCCGGGAAAAATTTATATGAAATGGATATTTATTTTCTTTATTATATACATGGCAAAGCCAAATTAAGCAGTCGGCAGTTCTTTTTCTTACAGAATTATACGCCATATATAGCAGTCTTTCTTTTCTAATATTAACACTAAAATTTAATTTAGAATATATATACATAGCTATATCTCTATCGGTTATTATAGCTTGCAGAAAGTTTTTTCGGGAAATCATAACGCACATACCATCATCAATAAATTTTGCATTTTCTACATAAGTATTAGAGCCAAATAAATCTATCAACCCCACAAGGTCGCCAGGACCATACAAACCTGTTATTAACTCTTTGCCTTGCTCATTTATCATATAAGTTTTAACCATTCCTTTTTTAAGCCAATAAAAAGCATTAGGAATACCGCCTGTATGGTACAAACTTTCTTTAGCACTAAAAATTTGTATATCTTCTTGATTATACAAACTTTTCATTTTTATTTTGGCATTATTATAATTGAAAAGGGTGTCAATATTACCAATATTTTCTTGCATTTTTTTAGGATTGAAAAACTTAAATTTTCTCAATCTCGTTTCTATAGACTCTAAAAGTTGCACATCTTTAAAAGGTATAGACAAATAATCATCGGCTCCCAAGTTCATTGCTGTCCTAAAATTTTCATTACAACTTTTAGGACTCATAAAAATTACGGGTATTTTCCTTAAATTTTCATCTTTACTAATTATTTTTAGCACACCATAACCGTCTAATTCGGGTAAAATTTCGCTACATAGTATAATATTAGGTTCTTCTTTTATGGCAAGTTCTATACCCACTTTACCATTCATAGCCCTATAAACATTGTATCCTGCCAGAATTAAAATCTCACTTAAATTCTTTAAAACAGACTCTTCGTTTTCAATTATTAAAACTTTATTTAACATAGAGCACTAAATTATTGATTCTCACGAAATAAAAAAAATGCTTTGAAAAGCCATAGATTCTTCTTTTTGTCATATCATTGTCAAAATTTTGACAAATATCATATTAATTAATGATTTTCATCATTAGGATATGAATAAGTTAGTTGGTAAATTTGCACTGTTAAAAAATATTAAAAATGGATAAAGAACAATTAAAAAAACAAGACGATGACTTAAAAGACTTTAAGCCCAAAGGAGCCATGGCATTTTTCGTACTGCTACTCATGCTTTTAACAGGCTTATGGTTGTTTGTTTATTTCGTAACCTTAACAAGAATTCAATAAATATGGACAAATCAGAAAAAACCGCATTGACATTAGGTTTAATTTTTATAACCTTTTTATTTTTCTTAGTGCTTATTTTGTCAAAAGCACTTGGGCAGGATGTACCGGAGTGTATTACCCCCGAAACTATTTTTGAATCAGGAGAACTAGTAACTATAGAAGAAGGCAAGCATTATCAGCTTAAATCTGTAGGTAGAATGTGGACTTTTGAGCCAGCCGAAGTAGTAATACCTGTGGGAAGTGAATTAGAAATTTTCCTTACGGCAAAAGACGTAGTACACGGATTTTATTTAAGAGGTACTAATGTTAATATGATGGCCGTACCGGGCACTATTAACTACAAAACCATGAAATTCACTAAGCCTGGTATTTACCCTATTTACTGCCACGAGTACTGTGGCTCAGGGCATCAATTTATGAAAGGTGTAATTAAAGTAACTCAATAAAAACTAAAACATTAATGGAAGCATTTAAAATAAATAAAAGTTCAAAAATTATTTTATTAATTGAAATAATTTTCCCAATTGTCCTATTAATTTTGGGTATTTACAACGGTTTATTACAAACCTTATACCGCTCAGGAATTATACACGGAAACTCATTTTTAGGTATAGAATATTATCAAGGATTGACATTGCACGGAGTTATTAATGCTGTAGTGTTAACTACATTTTTTGCCGTTGCTTTTGGCAATGCCTTAATGATGTTTTATTTGAGAAAACAATTAAATAAATTTACCAATATACTTTCAGTAGTATTAATGGTAGGTGGTACTTTAATGGCAGCCTTAGCTATGCTATCGGGCAAAGCAAGCGTACTTTACACATTTTACGCACCTTTAATGGCTCATCCTGCATTTTACTTAGGCTTAGCATTAGCAGTAGTAGGTTCATGGGTGGCATTTTTTGGCTGGATACCGCTTTACACTTCTTGGCGTAAAGAAAACCCAGATAAAAAAACGCCTTTAGCGGTATGGGGTATGTTGTCAAATTTCATTATTTGGTTTTTTGCATCTGCATCTGTAGCTGTTGAAATATTATTTTTCTTATTACCATGGTCTTTAGGTTGGATAGAAGGCATAAATGTAGAACTTACAAGAACATTATTTTGGTTCTTTGGACACCCATTAGTATATTTCTGGTTATTGCCTGCATATATTATGTATTATACTATTTTACCTCAAGTAGCCGGTGGCAAACTTTATTCTGACAAAGCTGGTAGATTGGTTTTTGCCTTATTCATTATCTTATCTATTCCTATTGGTACTCACCACCAATTTATGGAACCGGGTATTGAAAAAGGTTACAAACTAATACACTCTATTTTAACATTTGGTGTAGCTATACCAAGTTTATTAACTGCATTTACTGTTGCTGCTTCTTTAGAGTATGCTGGTAGAAAAAATGGAGCTAAAGGCTTATTAGACTGGATGTTTAAACTACCTTATTTTGACAAAAATAAATATCTATTTGCTTATGGAATTATAGGTTTATTAATCTTTATAAGAGGTGGAGCTGGCGGAATTGTTAATGCTTCTTATAGCTTAAATGCTACCGTGCACAACACAGGTTGGATACCAGGGCACTTTCACTTAACTGTAGGTGGTCCCGTATTCTTAGCTATTTTAGGTTTATCTTTATATATGATAACCAAAATATTAGGTAAAGAAGTAAAATACAAAACTTTAAACCTTATGGTGCCTTACTTTTGGTTTGTTGGTTTAATGATTTTCTCTACAGGACTAAAAATGGGCGGATTAGAATATGGCGAACCAAGAAGAACTAATATGGGATTATCATACTTAAACATGGGTGGAGATAGTTTTGAACCTTTCTGGTTGTTTACTACACTTACAACAGTAATGGGCGGTATAATAATGACTATAGCTGCAATATTTTATTTCATAACTTTCTTTGGTACATTATTTAGCAAGTCAGTAAATGAAGGTGGTGTGGTTGAGTTCCCTGTAGCTGAAGCTTATCATGATGAGCCTAATATTAAACCAGTTAATAAATTATTGCCTTGGGCTATTGCAGCATTATTAATAATAGCAGCGGCTTATTATGGACCTATTAAAAATACGCTTGATAATACTTTAACAAAATCTCCTACTTACTTACCTTCTTCTCCTGTGCCTCATACGCATTAGAGAAGAAAAATAAGTTGATTTTGAACAAAAAAGTTTTATAGTGGATTTAAAAGAAGATTATAGTATAATATTAAAAATAATAATGGCAGCTGTTGCCGGAGTGTTATTATACTTCATCTTTATAAAAGTAAGTTCAATAAATCTCCCTATTCTAAGTGAGAAAGTTAAATTAGAAAACGGAGAAACTGAATATAAAAAGATTTCTGAAGTTGTTGGGTATGACCAACTCGGCAATGAGTTTAATACCCAACAACTAAAAGGAAAAGTTCATGTAGCTAATTTTTTCTTTGCTTCATGTCCTGTGGTTTGTCCAAAAATGACTGAAGAAACAAAAGAAGTGTGGAAAGCGTTTGAAAATCAAAAAGAACACATTAACTTTGTTTCCTATTCAATAGATCCAAAAAGAGATACTATTGAAAGATTGTATAACTTTGCAGAAAGATTTGGACTGGAAAATACCAATTGGTATTTTGTAAATGTAGGAAAAGAGAATGTATATATGTTGGCAAGAAGTGATTATAAAATTACCGCCATACAAGCAAATGAAGGAAAAAGTGATTACATTCACAGCCAACTTTTAGCATTAGTAGATAAAGATTTACTAATAAGAGGATATTATGATAGTACAGACCCTAAAGAAATAAAACAATTAATAAAAGACATAAAAAAAATAATCAAATGAAAACAAAAGTATTAAGCTTATTTATAGTAATATTCTTATTTTCCCTAACAAAAGCTCAAGATATTGAAGCTGGACAAAAAACCTTTAAAACAATTTGTACCGCTTGCCATACCATTGGCAAAGGAAAATTAGTAGGTCCCGACTTAAAAGGTGTTACAGATAGATTAGACCATGAGTGGATAAAATCTTTCGTAAAAAATTCTACTGCGATGGTAGAAGCAGGAGATGAAGAAGCGGTAAAAATATTTAACGAGTTCAATCAAATACCTATGCCTCCAAATCCTACATTCTCAGATGATGATTTGAATAATTTAGTGGCATACTTAGCAGACGCAAGTGTAGAAAAAGCACCAGAACCAGCTCCAACTACTACGGAAACAAAAACAGGCGTTGTTCCTCAAAACACACCGGTAGTTGTTACCACACCTGCCGATAGTGTTATAGACAATCCATTAATTAGAATGGTTTTTTGGGGTAGTGTTTTTATTATCATAACTGTTTTACTATCTTTGACCGCAGTATTTGTAAAATTAAGTAATAGTAACAATTAATATTAACATGAATCCAAATTTAGACGTTTATCAGATAGCCACAAGATACACCTTAGCATTCCTTATATCCGGAGTAGGTGCATTTATAACAAATTACGATGGCTTTCTTTATATTTTAGGCTTTGTCTTTATAGCATTAGGAATGGCTTACTTACTATCTGCTATTTTAGGAATGTGTCCTTTTAAAGGAGAAAACAAAGAAAAATTAGAAGCTGCTGCTAACGATTTTAAAGACGATTGGAGTAATACTGACGATCCTTCTTGGCATTAAAAAACAACTATATAGACTTTGTTTTTACTAAAAACAATGTAAATCTATATATATACCGATTAGACAAACTACAGCCTTACATTCAAGGCAATAAATATTTTAAATTAAAGTACAATTTAATAAAAGCTAAAGAAAAGCATCTCCCGATAGTAACTATAGGAGGTGCTTTTAGCAATCATATACATGCCACTGCTTTAGCCTGCCAACAAAATAATATTCTCTGCTACGGAATAATTAGAGGAGGTAATTTTAAAGTGCAAAGCCCTACCCTCTCTTTTGTTGAAAAAATGGGAATGAAACTTATTTTTATACCGAGAGAAGATTATAAAACACTAAGAAATATAAATACTCAAAAATCCTTTAATGAAATTGCCCATAATTTTGCAGAACTCCCTAAAAATTATTTTTTTGTTCCCGAAGGTGGCACCAACGAATTGGGACTAAAAGGTGCATCTGAAATTTTAAATAATATAGAGCCTTCTTTTGATTATTTCTTTTGCCCGGTGGGTTCGGGAGGCACTATAAGTGGCATTATAAATAGTTTAAAAGGAAATAAAAAAGTAATAGGCATAGCCTGTGCAAAAGATAAAAGTTTGACCGAAAAAATAAAGCTACTCACAAATAATTTACAAAACTGGGAAATCAATTACAACTATACTTTTAAAGGATTTGGGAAATGGAACGTAGAGCTTATAAGCTTTATCAATCAATTTTATAAAGATTACAACATAGCACTTGAACCAATTTATACCGGCAAAATGATGTATGCTTTAAACAAAATGATAAATAATAACAGTTTTCAAAAACCTTGTAATATTTTAGCTATACACACCGGAGGTCTTCAAGGCTTAGAAGGCTTCAATTTAATGAATAATGGCATTATAAAAATTCCGCCTTATTCTTTTGATGACTCATCAATATAAGAAGTTGGGTTAAATGGCTCGTCTGAATTTGGGATAGTACCATCTCCTATTCCTCCTCCCGAACTTTCAAATTCCTCTTGCTTACCAAAACCTATTGTGCCTATCATCATTATTAACATTGAACCCAAAATAACAATTAAAAGTACTTTTTCATTGATAATAGTACTTTTTAAGTTTATTATTTCGCCCGTTTTATTATTTATAACGGTTTCAGTTCTAAGCTGTAAAAAAAGGAGAATAGTTATTAGCCCTCTGGGCGATATAAATGTAAGTTCTCCTATATTTTTTCTATCAGAAACAAGGATATAAATAAACCGTATAACCAATAATATGGCTAAAATTATGCCTCCGTACATATAGTTATAGCCATCTACAAAACTATCTAAAGTAATAGAAAAACCAAAAAAGAGAAAAAAGAAAGTACGTACTAAAAAAGTAGATTCGGCAGTAAGCAAATGAAACTCGTGCAAACCTTCACGCTTTGCTATCCCCATAGAAATATACCTTTTTATGTAGTCGGGTAGCAGTACTTCTGCATTAGATAAAAACAAACCAAAAATAAATATAATAACTAAGGATGGCATGTGTAACCTTTTTCCTATAGCATACACCAGTATTAAAAGTGCCAAAATCAAAAAGAATTTCACCTTATGCGTTATCCGTTCAAACAACTCAAACAACAACCATGTAACTAAAACTGACACTAACACAATGACCACTATTTCTACCAGTAAAATGGCAATAGGTTTTATTCCCACAAGGTCGCTACCTACTTGAAACTGACGCATAGCATAATTAAAAACCATAATACCTATAATATCAGAAAAAGTAGATTCATACACCACAAACTCTTTATTTAAAGGAGATAAAGCACTGGCACTAGGAATAGCCACTGCACTACTTATAACCGCTAATGGAATAGAATTCATTAAAGCCATGGCTTTGGGCATACCTAAATATGCATTAAAGAAATAACTCAATGCAGCTATACTGACTAAAAGTATTACCAACGCAGCCACAAAACCTTTAATAATAATGGGGAGTTTATCTCTTCTTACCTCTAATTCTAAAGCACCTTCTAATACAATTAATATTAAACCAATAGTACCCATTACAGGAATTATTTGGTCTAAATACATTACCTGCACACCAAAATAATCGGCTACCGCACGAGCCAAAATACCTGTAGCCATTAATAAAATAACAGAAGGGAACTTTGTTTTTCGGGCTATTTCATCAAAAATATAAGAGAATATAATAAGTAATGAAAATATTACAAGTATATACTTAATATCCATATTTGTGTATTGCTCCCCAAAGTAAAGAGTTTTTATTGAGAAACTATGATTTTATCCCGTACAAATGGAATATTATTTTATTTTTGAATTAAAAAAATGGCATAATCTCTCCTATTATTTCAATGGGGCATGCCCCATTGGAGGCTCTAAAATAACGCCACACATATACCACGGGAAGTTCACCAATCAACAGTGTTTTACACACTTTTTAGTACAATACCTAAAATAATACATTATTAAAATATTTGACATTTTAATATAAAATGACTAACTTCGTTAAGTGTTATCTAAAAAGCATTTCTACTTAGGGCAGATAAGAAAACGAGTTTTTATATAAAAGACGACACTACAAGACAGACAATGAATAAAAAAAGAGTAATAACAATATTGATTTTTCTGTTTTGCGTGCCAATCCCAATTTTCACATTGAGTTTGTTTCCTACGCCTTGTGTTTATGGACTTTGCTTACTAGTTTATTACCCAATTATATTTTTAGTAGGCGGACTAAGTGCTTGGATTTATTACAAGTTCAGCGACAAAATAAAATTAAGCAAGACCGCATTTTTGATAATAATACTCTTGCTTGACTTTGCATTGCTGACATACTTCTATCCGAAAGGCGAGTATTTCCCAACGAATCAAATTAGTGTAGCAAGACAAGTTTCAAGCAACTATGACAATCTAAAACCTGTTGACATTTTCAAAGCAACTGAAAATCTAAATTTTTTGATGATTACAGCACTTTATCACAAATTCAACTTACCAACTGAAACATATAATGTAAGGTATTGCTTCATTGACACAAACGGCAGTTGTGACACAATTTATAAAGAGTTTAATTATTTCATATATGACAACAAAGTTGTGACAAATAATTCAAACTTTCATTACGACTTAGATTTAAAAGAAGGTTCGTTTTCGTATACGGACACAGTTGAAAATCAACATTTCACTTTCAAAGTTGGCTACCCTGACTTTGGAAAATATAGAAAAGACTTTACAAGCACTTCCTATAACCTATCAGACAAAGGAGAAAGAGTTACAGGACTTGTGAAAGACATAGGAGATTTAAGAGTTATAGTTGACGAAACACGACCTAAATTTGAATATGGCTTCACGACACTTTTTGAAAAATATTTAAGTTTGATAAAATGAACGAAAGCACAGACTACAGAAAAGAAAGCCGACCGCATAACAGCACTGGCGGTTCAGTAGTTAAATCCCACTTGATAGTGAAGTGCTTAGAAATCCCCACCTTCGCAAAGCGGTAAAACGTTCAACGCCCCCATATTCAGTTCCTTTCCTTATCTAAAATAGCAAATAATACAGCACAATAATTAAGTAAACTACCTACCAATACAAAAATATGCCACACTGCATGGTAGTAATACACTTCGCCATCATGATAAAAAAAATACGTGCCGGCAGTATAACTTAAGCCACCGAGCAATATAAACCAAAGCACCTTAGGTTTTATTCGCCTTAATGCCGGACGTATCATAATAATACCTACCCAGCCCATTATTATGTATATAATTAATGTAATAAACACAGGCAACTGGTCAACAATAAGCTTAGAAGTAATACCTACAACAGTTATAAACCATAATATAACCATAATGGCTTTGCCTAGTTTATTTCTAAAATAAATTAATAAAAAAGGAGAATAAGTACCGGAAATAAGCAGATAAATAGATAATAAATCAAAGTAATTAAGTACATCTTTACTTACTTTTTCGGGTATGGCATGAAAAATTGTAGATGAAAAATAAACCGCTAACAAACCAAAAGAAAAAAGCATAGCTCCCCATATTTTTTGAGGCACTTTAGTATTTACAGCCAATGCTATAAGCAAAGGAACTAACACTAAAAAAATAATGACTCCTACACCATGCGTCAACGCATTTAGCAATTCTGCCGCATGAGGATACTCTGAGAACTTCATTTTATTTTTTCTTTACAATTTTTAAATCTAAGTTATTAAATGCATTTGGTTTTGCTCCAAAAATATTTTCATGCGTTAATCTAATCAGTTCGTCATAATACAAGAAAACAACCGGAGCTTCTTCTATTATAATACTATCCATTTTGGTATATAAATTCATTTGTTCTTGCACGTCAAAACTTTTTTTGGCCTGCTCATAATACAAATCAAAAGTATCATTTTTAAATCTTGTATAATTAGGTGGAGCTCCATTTTTGCTATAAAATAAACTCAAATAATTTTCTGCATCGGGGTAATCGGCTATCCAACTTCCTCTAAAAAAATCAACTTCGCCACTTACCATCCACTCTCTCAATAACGAAGGTTGCACCACTTCTATTTTTATTTTCACACCCGCCTTTTCAGCCTGATTAGCAATATACAAACCTATGTCTTTGTATGTTTCATTGGTGTTTAATACAATTTCATCTCCATTATAATCTATTTCTTTTAACAACTGCTTTGCTTTTTCTATGTCGTAGTTGTAGCCGTTTAAATAGTTGCCCGTATTAGGTGGCAAATTTTTAGGAATAAAACCGTTTACCGCAGGAAAACCTATACCATTTCTAAAATATTGTATCATTTCTTCTTTACTAAAACAGTAATTTAAAGCTTGCCTAAATTTCTTTTGGTTTAGCCATTTATTGTTGGTTTCAAGATTTATGCCTAAATATTCTGTATTTAAAAAAGGTGCTTTATACAATTTTATATTGTTTTGCCATTTTTTTTGAAGCGTAGCTTCTTCAGTAAAAATTTCTTTAACAAAACTTTTATCTACTCCCGAAAGCATGTCCAAATTCCCTTTCATAAAATTTAGATACTCCATTTTTTTACTTTCATTAAAAGTAACTTTAAAACCATCTAAATACGGAAGTAAAACACCTTTGCTGTCTTGCTCAAAATAATTGTTGTTTTTTAAAGCCACTAAAGCAATTCCTTCTTCCCATATTTTAAATTTGAAAGCACCTGTGCCCACAGGATGTGCTCTAAAATCTCTACCATAAAAATCTATAATTTCTTTAGGAACTACAAAACAGTAAGGCATGGTTAAAATACCCAAAATAGGAGCAAACGGCTCTTTTAAATTAAGTTGAAAAACAGTATCGTTTAAAGCCTTAAAAGGCTCATTACCAGCAACTTTTCCATTAAATATCCATGCTCCCGGTGATGCCGTTTGTTTATCTATAATTCTATTAAAACTATAAACAAAATCTTGTGCGTTAACTACTCTTTTTTTATTTTCAAACAACTCATTTTCATGAAAATAAACATCATCTCTTAAAATAAAAGTAATAGTTAAAGCATCTTCACTAAAATTCCATTTTTTGGCTATACAGGGAACAATATTCATATTGCTATCCAACTGTACTAAACCATTAAAAAGCTGCGAAACTGCCCAAATATTAGCTTGATTTTTAGCAAAAGCGGGATCTAAAGAGGTAATGCCGGAAGCTTGGTTGTATTTAAAAATCTTCAATTCACTTTGTTTAGGCTTGCTACACGCTAAAAAAGCTAAGAAAATGAAGCTATAAATCCACCAATATTTTTGCATACCAACAAATTTACAGATTATTAATTATGGAAGTAATAAAATAATAGCGAAACTAAGAGAAAGAATAAATTTTAAAACTAATAAACCATTATTTTACGCCATAGTATGATATACATTTTGCACATCATCGTCTTCTTCTAAGCGTTCTAATAGTTTTTCTACATCGGCTTGCTGTTCTTCATTAAGCTCTGTGGTGTTTAAAGGTATGCGTTCGTATCCCGATTCTAAAATTTCTATACCCAAAGCATCTAAGCCTTTTTGTATATTGCCAAACTGAGCAAAATCGCCATAAATCATTATGTGGTCATCTTCTACAAAAAGCTCTTCAATACCATAATCTATCATTTCAAGTTCTAATTCTTCGGCATCATGAGTGCCTTTATCTATTTTAAAATGACATTTACGCTCAAATAAAAACTCTACCGAGCCAGAAGTGCCCAAACTACCATTACATTTATTAAAATAGCTTCTAACATTGGCTACTGTTCTCGTATTATTATCGGTAGCAGTCTCTACAAAAATGGCTATTCCGTGCGGAGCATAGCCTTCATAATTTATTTCGTCATAGCTGGCTTGGTCTTTAGAAGAAGCTTTTTTAATAGCACGTTCTACATTATCTTTAGGCATATTGGCTGCCTTAGCATTTTGAACCGCCATACGCAAGCGAGTGTTATTTACTGGATCCGGACCGCCCTCTTTTACCGCCATAGCTATTTCTTTACCTATTTTAGTAAAAGTTTTGCTCATAGCCGCCCATCTTTTAAACTTACGTGCTTTTCTAAATTCAAATGCTCTTCCCATTTTTTTAAATTTTGTGCGAAATTAGCAAAAAGGATTTGGATTTTAAACATTTAAAATTTTAAACAAAATCTGTTAAAAAGCATCAAAAGCAATGAAGAGCTACATTATAGTAATTACGCTTTATTAAAATAGTAGTAACTTTGCTTGCATGAAAAAATTACATATTGTTGCACTTATTTTGGTAGCAGTAGCTATTGCAGGAATCGTAATTTCTGCCAGCAATTATACTACTTATGAGGGTTTTACAAAATCTAAAGAAAACCCTGGTAAAGTATATAAAATAGTAGGTTATTTAGCACCTAATGCAGAAATGATTTACGAACCCGAAATAGACCCTAATAAATTTACTTTTCACATGATAGATAAAGACAGCATACAAAGTACTGTTGTATATAAAGCTCCAAAACCACAAGATTTTGAAAGAAGTGAACAAATAGTGGTAACAGGAAAAGTAGAAGGAGATGTGTTTATAGCAGATGAAATGCTAATGAAATGCCCATCTAAATATGTAGAAGATGAGGTTAAAGTAAAAAGTGCTGAAGAAGCTTTATAAATAATTTATGATAGATTTTTTAGCCAATAGATTTAATTACGGTTTTTATTTAGGTGAAACCCTTTGGATAGGTAATTTAGGACACTTTTTTATAGTGCTAAGTTTTGTGCTTTCAGGCTTAGCTGCATTTTCTTTTTTTAAAGCAGAACAAACTAAAGATAAAGGACTTAGTAAAGTTTGGAATAAAATTGCCCGAAATTCATACTACATTCACGGCATCTCTATTTTTGCAATATTTGCTTTGTTATTCTATATGATTTTTAATCATCATTTTGAATACCATTACGCATGGAGTCATTCTTCTAAAGATTTGCCTGTTTATTATATTATTTCTTCGTTTTGGGAAGGTCAAGAAGGGAGTTTTTTGCTTTGGCAGTTTTGGCACGTAATTTTGGGTTTTATTTTAATAAAAATAGCTAAAGATTATGAAAACCGAGTAATGACCGTAATGGCTTTTACTCAAATGCTATTAGGTACTATGGTTTTAGGTGTTCATATTTTTGGTATTAAAATAGGAATGAATCCTTTTGTGCTACTAAGAGATGTAATGAGCCAAGCTCCTATTTTTGCTAAAGCCGATTATCTTTCTTTTATAGAAGATGGAAACGGCTTAAACTTATTGCTTCAAAACTATTGGATGGTCATTCATCCGCCTGTTTTATTTTTAGGTTTTGCTCTTACCGTAGTTCCTTTTGCTTATGCTATAGCCAGCCTTTGGAAAGCCGATTATACCTCTTGGCTACGTCCGGCATTAGCATGGTCTTTGGCTACTATTGCCTTTTTAGGATTAGGTATATTTATGGGAGGAGCTTGGGCTTATGAAAGCTTAAGTTTTGGAGGTTTTTGGGCGTGGGACCCTGTAGAAAATGCTTCTTTAGTACCTTGGCTTCTTATAGTGGCAGGCACGCATACTTTAGTGGCATATAAATATACTAAACGTGGCTTGGGCATTAGTTATTTGCTACTTATTCTTACTTTTATTTTTATTCTTTACAGCACTTTCCTTACCAGAAGTGGTGTTTTAGGCGATACTTCTGTTCATAGTTTTACCGATTTGGGAATGACAGGTCAGCTACTTATTTATATGGCATTATTAAGTATTCCGGCTATTATTTTGTTAATATACCGTATGAGTAAAATACCTAAAGAAAAAGGCGAAGAAGCTTTTTTAAGTAGGGAATTTTGGATATTTATAGGCTCTTTAATTTTTATAATTAGTGCAGCTCAAATTACTTGGGATACATCTTTACCAGTTGTAAATAAAATTTTTGGCTCCAACTTAGCTTTAGATAATGAAGTGGTGGCTCATTATAATAAAGTTCAAATAATTATAGGAATTTTGTTAGCCATAGGAGCGGCTTTTGTACAGTTTTTGTCATATAAAACAGGTAGGTTGTCCAAATATTTTAAATATTTAGGTTTAACAGTCGGATTGGCTCTTGTTACGGCAATATTTTTAGGCTTTTATTTCAATTTTCCTTTTATTATTGAATATAGTTTAGGAGAAAGCAAAATACCTTTTATTTCTACTTATTGGATGTTGCTTTTTACCGGATTTTTTGCACTTTATTCAAATATAGCCTATATACTTTTAGTAGTTAAAAATAAATTTTGGCAATGGAGTGGTTCTATTTCGCATATTGGTTTTGCTTTGTTTATTTTGGGCACTTTAATTTCGCAAGGCAAACAACTGCCTATTTCTATTAATGCTATGGGTATAAATTATGGCGAAGGATTTGAAGGAGAAGAAAACCAAACTAATATTCTTTTGCCGGAAGGAGATACTTTAGTAATGGGAAAATATTGGGTAAGTTATGAAGGAAGAAAAACGGACATTCATAATGATAAAAAAGAGCTTTTTAATGTAAGCTACTATACAAAAAATACGGACGGAAGTTATACCAAAGATTTTGAGCTACACCCCGATGCTCAAATAAATGCCGGCATGGGCTTGGTTTCTAACCCCGATACAAAACGCTTTTTAACTCACGATATTTTTACGCACGTAACTTCTATACCTGAAAAACCAAAAGATCCTACTGCTGAAGTAACAGAAATGCACATAGGCGATACTGTTTTTACGAGTAAACACTATGTGATTTTAGAAAAATTTATTTCAAACCCTGTAGGTGGTTCTCTTACTTTTAATGACACACTTATGGGCTTGGGTGCTTTACTTTCTGTTAATGGTTTTGATGGTTTTAGCAAAGAATTAATGCCATTATACGCTATCAATATAAATAATAGTACGGTTATAAATCCTATTTTAACTGACTACAAAACAAATTTAGAATTTCAACTTTTAAAATTTAATCCACAAACAGAATCAGTAGAATTGGCTTATAAAGACAAAGAGGGTAGCGAAGATTTTATTATAATGAAAGCTATTGTATTTCCTTATATTAATGTATTGTGGATAGGTGGTATAATAATGCTTTTGGGTGCTTTAATGAGTGCTTTTAAAAGATATTTTAATAAGTAAGAATATAGGTTATTATACCAATAATTTATGCTCTAAGGTAGCATTTTGTGACGCTTAAGTAATTTGAATTACAGTTTGTAGTCTTTTACTTTTGTCTTGATACAAAAGTAACAAAAAATCAAGACTGTAATCAAAAATACTAAAATGCTATAAAACAGACGAGGACAAATTAATGTATGCTCAATTTTAGTTTTCTCATAGTGGTCCTACTTGTAGGAGCATACTAATTTGTCTGTTTACTGTTTTATAATTTCATTTATTTTGGATGTCTGTTTTACATCATTTCTTAACGTATTTTTGATTAAGGTCGGGTAAAAGTGCACCTTAAGTTTGCAAGTGGGGTACCCATTAACCGAAAACTCCGTAAAAAATTAAACTGTTTGAAGAACGGAGTGATGAGTTTTTGATTTTTAGGAGTTGAGGTTATAATGGGTCGCTGAAAACTTAGTGCGATTCTTTTGTAACTTTTCTTCTAAAGAAAAGTTAATGTAAAATATCTTTACGGATAGTCATAAGAATTAGTTAAGGAGCTAATTGACCAATTCAAATTCCTAAGAAAGTTTCAAAATTTTCTTTGTTTATAACGGCAGTTTTATGCTGTGGATATGCAGAAAGAAATGAAGCAGGAAATCTATTTTTATGTTCTTTCCATTTTATTTCATAAGCATTTAATATACCTTTTGTTTCTTCTATATAATCTATTTCTGCTTGATCGTGAGTTCTCCAAAAATAAGTATTAGGATATTCCTTATTGTAATGGTTAAATTTCATTCGCTCGCTTATTATATAATTTTCCCATAATGCACCTTTATCCATTCTTAAATCTAAAGGAGAATAATTGCTAATCAATACATTTCTAATACCATTATCATAAAAATAGTATTTCTTGCCCTTTTTAATTTCATTGCGTAAATTTCTACTAAAAGCAGGAAGCTTAAATACTATAAATGTCTTTTCAAAAATATCTAAATATTTCTCTACGGTGGCACTATCTATATTCCCCACTGTTTTAGACAATTCATGATAATTAACTTCGCTCCCCACTTGAAACGCCAATGCCGTAAGTAACTTTTCTATGTGGCTGGCTTTACGTATTCCTTCTAATTTCATTATATCTTTATACAAATAGCTTCCGGCTATCTCTAAAAGTACCTCTTTTTCATCGCCCACATTATTTACCACCTCCGGATAAGAACCATAAATCAACCTAACATCTAACAATCTTTTAGCCTCTAATATATTTCTATCATCTACTATTTCTTTATAGCTTATAGGATATAAATAATAAATGCGTTTTCTGCCTGTTAATGGCTCACTTGTTTTATCCAGCAAATCAAAAGATGAAGATCCCGTTGCAATTATCTGAATTTCAGGTTTGGTATCGTAAAGTAATTTTAGTTTTTTGCCAATATCTTTAATTTCTTGAGCTTCATCTATTATAACCAGCTCGGTTTTTGCTCCTATTACTTGCAGTAATCTTGTACTTGTATCTGCTGTAGCAAACTCTCTTAGTACATCAGCCTCATCTGCATTAAACCAAACCGTTTTTTTATCTATTTCATCTACTAATTGTTTTAATAAGGTAGTTTTCCCCACTTGCCTGGCTCCAAGTAGTAAAATAACTTTGCCTTTAAAACATTGCTCTTTAATACGCTTTAATAATTGTCTTCTCATATTATTCTTAAAAATAAGGATAAAAATACTATAAAATCATACAAATTCAAAATTTTAGGCGTAATTTTTAGATTGTATTCCGAAAATTAGGCTTATTTTTATGATTGTATTCTGAAAATTAGGCGTAATTGCTCTTTTTCCGATTAAAGTATAGTTTTAATTTCTTAAAAATAAAAAAGCTGAATATTTACTTAAATTTGCAAAATCATGCTACGAAATATTAAAATAGGAATAATAGGCTCGGGAAATGTAGCTTATCATTTTGCTACAGCTTTTAGTCGGCTACCCGTTATTAACCTTAAAGCTATATACTCAAGAAACGAGAAAACAGGTAGCGAACTTGCAAAAGAAACCAACATTGAGTACTACAATAATCTTAACGAGTTTGCCGAACAAGTAGATTTAATAATTATATGTGCGTCTGATGATTCAATAAGCAAAATAGCTGAAAACATTAAACTTAAAAATCAAATTTTAGCTCACACTTCTGGTGTAGTAAGTATAGATGTTTTAAAGGTGGCTACTGAAAATTATGGCAGTTTTTATCCGCTACAAACTTTTACTAAACAACGCCAAGTAAACCTAAACGAAGTACCTTTTTTAATAGACGCTTCTAACCAAAAGACAAAAACTACTTTGCTGGAATTAGCTTGTGTATTATCAAATTATGTGGTAGAAGTAAAAGATGAAGACCGCAGAAAACTGCATGTAGCTGCGGTAATAGTTAATAATTTTAGTAATCATTTGTTTGCATTAGCAAAAGAATATACCGATAATTTAGGCGTAGATTTTAATTTGCTTAAACCACTCATACAAGAAACTGCCTTAAAAGCTTTAGAGCAAAATCCTAAAGATATTCAAACAGGGCCAGCGAAACGAAATGACGAAAAAACAATAGAAAAGCATTTATCTATGATAGATGATAAAAACTTAAAGGAACTGTACCAATGGTTTACTAAAAGTATTGAGGATTATTATAAAGAAGAAAATAACTCTACTAAAAAATAATACGCTACCCTCCCTTTCGTTTTACTTTGTATCCTTCTTTTTCTAAATAAGCTATTATTTTATCTCTAAAATTACCTTGTATTAATATTACTTCGTCTTTAATACTACCACCTACTCCGCAATATTTCTTAAGTTGACTCCCTAATTCTTTCAAATCATCTTCGTGTCCTAAAAAACCTTCTACTAAAGTTACTTCTTTGCCTTTTCGCTTTTTTCTATCTATACTTACGTATAATAACTGCTGATTGGGTGCTAAGGCTTCCTCTAAATCTTCCTCCTGCTCCTCTGGTTGATAATCCGGATTTGTAGAAAACACTACTCCTTTTAAATCATCTAATGTCAGTTTCTTTTTTGCCATAAATACTGCGTTTTAATATTTCTCTAATTTTAAAGGTACTATTACTTTTAAAGATAAGGGATTCACTTTTATTTCATAATTTTGGCTACAAATAAATGAATCTCCATCTTTTTGAATAATTGATTTAGGTTTTAGATAAATTTTTACTTTTTCCACTTCAAAAACTTCGGCATTTTTTGCCCAGTGCATTTTCCCTATTAATTCTAAAAATACTACCCAAAGCACTTTCCACAATGGAAACTTTTTTATTAAAATTACATTCAACTTCCCGTCTGCCAAAGACGCTTTGCCTACCTTTCCTACTTTGTAGCCCAAGTATTTAGCATTATAAATGGACAATGAATAAACAGTAGCTGTTTTAGACATATTATCTATCTCAAAATCTATTTGCTGTGGCTTATAATCATAAAAAACACCCCTTGTGGTAGCCCAAGCGTAAGCCAAAAAACCTCTACGCTTTAAATGTCGGTACGTGCGTGCCACCAAGGCTTCAAAACCAACACCTGTAAATCCTACTACAATACCTCTATTAGTATTTAAAGTATCTATTTTAATTATTTTTCCGGTATTTATTACTTGTATAGCTTTAGCTATATTTTTTATGGGCAATTGTAAATGATACGCCACGCCATTTCCCGAACCTAAAGGAATTATTGCCAAAACCACATTAGTATTTACTATAGCTTCAGCTATTTCATTGATAGAACCATCGCCACCTACTGCCACAATAATATCAGTATTATTTTTTACGGCATCTTTTGCAATATATGATGCATGACCGGCATGAGTGGTATAAGCTATTTCCCACTTAAATTTATGCTCATCTATATTGCTTTTAATAAGTTGTGGCAAATTGGATTTCTTAATATCTCCCGAAATGGGATTGACTATAAATAGAACGCTTTTTTGAGGCATTATTCTGCTATTTTTATCTATTTATATGGCTTTTAAGCTAATATCTAAACTGGTGTAGGAGTGTGTTAAAGCTCCCACCGAAATATAATCGGGTTTAGCTTCAGCATATTTTCTAATGGTTTTTAAAGTTATTCCCCCCGAAACTTCCGTTTCTACTTTATTCCCTATTAAAGCTACCGCTTCTTTTACTTGTGCTACCGTAAAATTATCTAACATAACTCGTTGCACTCCACCATGTTTTAAAACCGTTTTTACATCTTCTACACTTCTGGTTTCTATTTCTATTGGCACATTAAAGCCCTTTGCTTTTAAATAATTATTAGCGGCATCAATAGCTTCAACAATTCCTCCAGCATAATCAATGTGATTGTCTTTTATCATTATCATATCGTACAAACCAAAACGATGATTGTAAGCTCCTCCAATTTTTACTGCCCATTTTTCAAAGTATCGCAAATTTGGAGTAGTTTTTCGTGTATCTAACACTTTCACTCCCGTGCCTTCAACTTCATCTACATATTTTTTAGTTAGTGTAGCTATTCCGCTCATTCGCTGCATAAAATTAAGCACCAATCTTTCTGCTGTCAATATACTTCTGGCACTTCCTTCTACATAAAAAACTTCATCGCCTACTTTTACTGTATCGCCATCGGCAAATCCATTTTCTATAAATTTTAAAGAAGCATCTACTTGCTTAAAAATCTCTTTAGCCAATTCTATTCCTGCTAAAACACCATTTTGCTTTATTAAGCATCGTGCTTTTCTTTTTCTATCGGCAGGAATTGTAGAAAGTGTAGAGTGGTCACCTGTAGGAATTACGCCTTTAGGGTCAACAACGTCTTCTTTTAAAGCTAAGGAAATAAATTCTTGTGTTGTCATAAAATAAATAGTCCCAATTAAATTAATAATCGGGACTAAGTTAAGCATTTAATAATTTTTCAATTAATTCTTTTCAAACCTAATTTCTTGAATTAACCATGTACCCATTTTGTTTTTAGCATAAACATAGGTTCTGTACGTTCCAGATGATGTGCTTAATTCTCCAATTTGGTACTTAGCTCCACCAGAATCCCCATTATGAACCATTTTATATCCATTTGGGCTGTTACTTGTAAAGAATTTCTTTACCACTAACTCTGCTTGATTTTTACTATAAACAGCTTCAGTATTTAAAATTGTAACTTCTACATTGCCATCAAAATATTTAGCTAAGGTAGTTGCATTACCACTTTTTAAAGCATCCCCTATTTGAGAAAAATCTTGTGCAGATAAGGTTAAAGCACCAAAACTGAACAAAACAAGCATTAAAACTCTTAATTTCTTCAAAAATTCCATTTTTCTCTTCATTTGTTAGTAACTTTAGCACTAATATTGTGCCAAATTATTAAAATCTTAAAATTTTATTTTAAATTTTTTAACAAAAATATTTCTATTTCTCTTAAATGCAAAAATTAAACCAAAAAACAGCTCTAATTATTATGGATGGTTGGGGTATAGAAACCGATAAAACCCGCAGTGCCATAGCTCAAGCTCACACTCCTTTTGTAGATAGTTTGTATAAAAAATATCCTAACTCTACGCTTATAACCTACGGAACAGATGTAGGATTGCCCAAAGGGCAAATGGGAAACAGCGAAGTGGGACACATGAATTTAGGTGCCGGACGTGTTGTTTTTCAAGAATTGCAAAGAATAAACAATGCGATAGATGATGGAGCATTAGAAAACAATACTGTTTTTAATAAATTGCTTAACTATGCTATTTCTAACAGCAAGCCACTACATTTAATGGGGTTGGTTTCTGACGGAGGTGTACATTCTCATATTAATCATTTAATAGGTTTATGCCAATTAGCTCATAAAAAAGGCGTAAAAGAAATATACATTCATTGCTTTACCGATGGTAGAGATTGTGATCCTAAAACGGGAAAAGGGTTTATAGAACAGCTTGAAAATGAAATAAAAAATACAAATGCAAAAATTGCCAGTGTAGTAGGCAGATACTATGCCATGGACAGAGATAAACGCTGGGAAAGAATAGCGGAGGCTTATCATTTATTGGTTAATGGAAAAGGGAATGCATTTGAAAATGCTACCGAAGGAATAGAAGCATCTTACCAAAATGATGTTACAGATGAATTTATAAAACCTATAGTCATAGTAGATAAAAATAAAAAGCCTATTGCTACTATAAAAAACAACGATGCTGTACTATGTTTTAATTTTAGAACCGATAGATGCAGAGAAATAACCCAAGTTCTTACTATTAAAGATTTCCCTGAGTATGACATGCATAAATTGCAGTTGGCTTATTATACCATGACAAGGTATGATGAAACTTTCACTAATATTCCTGTGCTGTTTTCTAAAGAAAATATAAACAATACCATAGGAGAAATATTGGCTAAAAATGGGAAAACACAACTTAGAATAGCTGAAACTGAAAAATATCCGCACGTAAGTTTCTTTTTTAGTGGCGGCAGAGAAAAACCATTTGAAGGCGAAAGTAGAATAATGGTCAATTCGCCTAAAGTGGCAACTTACGATTTACAGCCCGAAATGAGTGCTTTTGAAGTAAAAGATAAAGCCGTAGCATTTATTAAAGATAAACAGCCCGATTTTATTTGTTTAAATTTTGCCAATACCGATATGGTAGGGCATACAGGCGTTTTTAAAGCAGCTATGAAAGCCGCAGAAACTGTTGACCAATGTGTGAAAGAAGTAATAGAAACTGCACTAAACTACGACTATGATATACTTTTAACTGCCGACCACGGCAATGCCGACATTATGATAAATGAAGATGGCACGCCACACACTGCTCATACTAAAAACTTAGTACCTTTGTTTTATATAAGCAATAATAAAAAATATACAGAACTTAAAAATGGGAAATTAGGAGATTTAGCTCCTACCCTTTTGAAACTAATGGGAATTAACAAGCCAAAAGAAATGACAGGAAATGAATTACTGTAAATACGAAATATATTTTTTCTTACTATTAGCTATATTGGTGGCTCTTTCTTCTTGCACTAATAGTAGTAGCCAAGTTTTTAATCAATATTTTGATGCTAAAACTTATGTAGAGCAGGAAAAAGATGAGCTATTAAAAGATTTTAAACATTACAACAATACCATAATATTAAATGGCAATGAGGAAACTAAACAAAATGAATTATTAGACACTATTGTGGTAGAAGAACTTGTTGATTATTTTTCTAAAGCTAATATTAATAAAAAAATAAACCAAGACCAATATAAAATAGATACTTTTTGGATGCTGGACGCTAAAACTAATGAAAACATTGAAGTACTAAATTATAGTACTACCAACAAAAAATTAGATGTAAAATGGTTTCAGCAATATAGCAATGGCTCAATGAAAGCATTGCTTAGCAAGAGCAATTTTTTATACAGCTACGAAAAAGAGATTTTTTACGGCAAAGAAGATGAATTTAGCGTAGTTTCTTGGCAAAAGATATTAGGACAAGACACTTTACGTGTATTTAGTAAAGTTGAGTTTATACCTTGACGTTAAGCCACGACTTAAAGTGGTTGCACAAGTATGCCCGACAAAAGAACGCCTTTGCGAGTGAAGCACGAATGAAGCAAACTATTTAAAAAACTGTCCTCAAATCGTCATTGCCGCGAAGGCGGTAATCCTTTACAACAAAACTGTAATAACCAATTTTGAGATGCCTTTCTGCAAAGGCATGACGTACATAATAGATTTAGCAAACTTCCCTAAAATCGTTATCTACGGACTTGCCTCTACCTGCCTACAGATATGGTGTAGAAGTGTTTTTTGGATATTATACTTGAACATAGCCCACTTCTCAAACTGACAGTAACGAACATAAAAAAGACGGAGTAAAGGAATGACATTATCAATTATACCCTTATTCTAAACTTTTCTCTTAATTTTACTTTCTCAATTTATTTTTTAGGAAAAAAACCTAACAATAATGCCCAAAGAAATTACTTTAAAAATATATCCTCATCAGTATAATGATCAGTCTTTAATTAAGCAACTAGTTGCTAAAAATCTTGATATCAGAATTGAAAACATCAATCATATTGAGTATTTAAAAAAATCTATTGATGCCAGAGGAAAAAATATAATTTTTCTATTAAGATTAAATGTTTACACCAAAAATGAAAAATTTGAAAAGCATTTAAACACATTTCAATTTCAAAAAACCACAAAAGGCACTTGCCATATTATAGGTTTTGGCCCTGCTGGCGTATATGCCGCTTTGCAATGTTTAGAACTGGGCATAAAACCCATAGTAATAGAAAGAGGAAAACCCGTAGAAGACCGAATACACGACATTAAAAACATTAATAAAAAGCTAATAATTAACAACGAAAGCAACTATTGCTATGGCGAAGGTGGTGCCGGCACATACAGCGATGGGAAACTTTATACCCGAAGCAAAAAAAGAGGAAATGTAGCTAAAGTCTTAGATGTTTTTATACAGCATGGAGCCGATGACAAAATAGCTTACGAAGCTCATCCGCACATAGGAACTAATAAACTACCTAAAATAATGAGTGCCATGCGGAAAAACATTATTGAAAATGGTGGAGAAATACGTTTTAACACTAAACTTACTGATTTGGAAATAGCTAATGACCAAATTTCTACTTTACATTTTTCTGACGGTACAAAAGAAAAATGTGAGCAAGTAATATTAGCAACAGGACATTCTGCAAGAGATATTTATGAGCTTTTAGATAGAAAAAACATAGCCATAGAAGCTAAACCTTTTGCTTTAGGTGTAAGAATAGAGCACAGCCAAGCTCTTATAGATAGTATTCAATACAATAGACCGGAAAGAGGAGAATTTTTACCTCCGGCAAGCTACAGTTTGGTTACCCAAGCGTGTGGCAGAGGCGTTTTTTCATTTTGTATGTGCCCGGGTGGGGTTATTGCTTCGGCAAGCACGGGGCAAAATGAAACCGTAGTAAACGGCTGGAGCTCAAGTGCCAGAAATGGAGCATATTCTAATAGCGGTATGGTGGTAGAAGTACGTCCAGAAAACTGGCAACAATACGCAAAATATGGAGCGTTAGCCGCTTTGCAATTTCAAAAAGACATAGAACAAAAGGCTTTTAAAACCACAAGAAGTATTAATGCACCGGCACAACGTGTAGAAGATTTTATTCAAAATAAAGTTTCTAACACTTTACCCAGAACATCCTATCAGCCGGGAATAAGTAGCTATAATTTGCATGATATTTTACCCAATTTTATTGCTCAAAGTTTACAGCAAGGCTTAATAGATTTTGGCAAAAAAATGAAAGGCTATAGAACTAATGAAGCCGTATTAGTAGGTGTGGAAAGTAGATCCAGTAGCCCCGTACGCATACCCCGAGATAAAGAAACGCTACAACATACACAACTCTCAAACCTTTATCCCTGTGGCGAAGGAGCCGGCTATGCCGGAGGTATAGTAAGTGCCGCCATAGACGGTATGAGATGTGCTCAAGCCATTACTTTAAACAATAAATTATGAGCTTAAACAAAATAGATACAACCAGTATATTGCACAAAATGGGTTTTAAACAGCTAAAACCTATGCAAGAAAAAATGCTTAACGCCAGCGAAAAGCACAACAATATTATTTTGCTTTCTCCTACGGGCAGTGGCAAAACTTTGGGTTTTATTTTGCCTTTACTAAAGCGAATTGACGCTAATTTATCTGAAATTCAATGTATTATTTTATCTCCTACAAGAGAACTGGCATTGCAAATAGAAAATGTACTAAAACAAGCTAAAACCGGATATAAAATACTCACTTGCTATGGTGGACACCCGTTTAGTAGAGAAAAAAACAGCTTAAAAAATCCACCTAAAATTTTAATAGCAACGCCCGGCAGATTACTTGACCATTTAAAAAGAGAAACTTTCAATACTAATTATATTAAAAATTTAATAATTGATGAATATGATAAATGCTTAGAATTGGGATTTAGTAAAGAAATGCAAGCTATACTTTACAGGCTTCCAAACATAAAATTTAATACACTTACATCTGCTACAGAAATAGATGAAATTCCCAATTATTTAAAAATAAATAAAGCTAAAACGCTTAATTATTTAAACGAAACAGAACAATTAAACTTAAAGTACTTTTATATTAATTCCGATTGGGAAACAAAAAACAACACCTTAGCTAAGCTACTTTTTACCTTAAATACTGAGCCGAGCATTATTTTTTGCAATTTCAAAAAAGATATTGAAGATTTAAGTGATTTTTTAAATTCAAAGCAAATAAACCATAGTATTTTTTATGGCGATTTAGAGCAAACCGATAGAGAAAAAGCCTTACTAAAGTTTAGAAACGGCACGGTAAATATACTTTTGGCTACAGATTTAGCTTCAAGGGGTTTAGATATTCCTGAAATAAAAAACATTATACACTACCAAATACCGGGCAAAGAAGAAACTTTTATACACCGAAACGGTAGAACTGCCAGAATGGATAAAAGTGGAAGGGTATTTTTAATTTTAATAAACGGAAAAGAACTTCCTAATTATATTAATAGCGAAATAACTCCTTTAGAATTGAGTAATGAAATAGATAAAAATACCACAGCCGGCAGTACGCAAACCATTTATATTAATGCAGGAAAAATGCACAAAATAAGCAAAGGCGATATTGTAGGTTTTTTATGTAAAGAAGGAGGTTTACAGGTTGAAAACATTGGTTTAATAGAGGTTAAAGAGCGTGTGAGTTATGTAGCTATAGAAAACAATAAAGCTACAGATGCTATAAATAATTGCACCGGCAAAAAGATTAAAAAAGTTAAGGTATTGGTTGCTTTAGCTTAAATACTGCTCGCAAAAATCAGCACAAAATACTTTAATTTGCTCCCTCACTTTTCTAAATTCACTATCCATTTTTTCTACCGAAACTTTTGAAGGATCTGTGAAATTTTGATGAATTTTTATGGCTTTTGAAGGAAAATAAGGACAGCGTTCTTTGGCATTATCGCATACGGTTATTACAAAATCAAAGTCAATATCTTTGTATTCATCAATATTATTAGAAGTTTGCTTAGAAATATCTATCCCATCTTCTTGCATTGAAACAACTGTTTTGGGGTTTACTCCGTGTTTCTCTACTCCCGCACTATAAATTGCGGCTTTATCTTGAGCAAAATAACGCAAGTAAGCTTCTGCCATTTGGCTTCTACAGCTATTGCCCGTACACAATACTAATACTTTTTTCATTTTAACAGCAGCCACTATTAGGTTCGCAACGAGATGTACTTTTTTCCGCTACTTCTGTAGGAATCCCACATTTATCTTTGGCTAAACAATCGGTAGTTTTTGATATAAGTACAAATTCACTTCCATTAAAATCAACCCCAAAACGACCAATGGTATCCATTTGATATTCTATTTCAACTTCTAAATCTGTATAAGAAAAAAGTTTATCGGCAATATTTATAATTGACAGCAATTTTTGAGGCGAAAGTTTATGCTCATAATCATTAGCTACCCATAGCTGAAAGCTAATATTTTTTTCTGTGCGTTCTGTTCCTCCACAATCTACAAAATGCTTGGTAGTTAATCCTGCTTCTGTTATATGAAAATGTGCCGGAACTTTAGTACCGTTTTCTAACACAAAATTTAATTCTGTTATGTTATTCAAGTGATTTTTAAATGCTGATAGTTTCATTTTTTAGTATTTTTCGTTTAACAACAATCTTGTTTTTTATTTGATAAATTTTCTTCTATTTTAGAAAAATATTGTCTTAACTTTTTAATGGCTTGCTCGTTTATACAATAGCAAATTTTATTTCCGTCTATACTTCCTTTTATTATTCCTGCATTTTTAAGCTCTTTTAAATGCTGAGAAACTGTAGGCTGAGCTAAAGGGAGTTCATCTACTATATCGCCACAGATACAAGTATTTACCTTTATTAAATATTCTAATATCGCAATTCTGGCAGGATGTGCTAATGCTTTTAGCATCATTGCTGTTTCATTTTGATTCTCGGTAAAAAATTCTGACTTAGTAGCTCCCACTATATTTATTTATTGCAATATTACGATAAATATTTTAAAGCAATGAGTTTTTTGGGATTTTTTTTAAAAAAAATACTTATTTTATAGAAACTAAAGCGTTTCGGAACTTTTGAAAAGTTCGGGACTCTTCATTTTTTTTGTAAAGGTGGGTATTTCACTTCGTACAATGTGCCAAATATCCGTATATGTCTTTCCGACCAGCGGGAGGAATCTACCTTTTTTGAACGTTTGCTTACTTATGTAAGGTAGATATTTCACTTCGCCTGCTTGCCGCAGGCAGGTTCAATATGACAGGAGGGAATGTGTTTTTTTAATGGATTGCTATAGTCATAAAACAGACCTCAAGTACTTTGTTAACACAAAATAGTCTAATTTATTTTACAACGGTAAATGCCAATAGATAAATACATTTAGCATACCAAGGCTGGACTATTATATATTCCTAATCGGTATTAGATTGCTTCGTTCGTACCTCACTCGCAAAGACGCACACTTTGGACTCGTCTTTGCGAACGAAGTGAAGCCTGCCTGCGGCAAGCAGGCAATCTTATTTAAGTTGGTTGCTGATTTGTTTGTTTGAAATTGGAATTATCATCGTTAAGTAAAAAAATAGCCCACATAAAGCAGGCTATTTTTTAAAGTATTATGGAAGCAATAATTATTCTGCTTTCACTATTTTATAGGTGCCGGTATTACCACTATCCGTTACCATTTTTAGCATATATATCCCTTTAGATAAATTACTTAAATTTAAGGATAATCCTTTAGTTGTTTTTTGAGTAGGAACGCCTATTCTATTACCTTGAACATCTACAACTTCTACAGAAATATCTGTATTTTGTTGTAAATCTATATACAAATAATTAGTAGTAGGATTTGGATAAATTCTCACTAATATATCTTCTATTGAGCCTTTTATAGCCGTAGTAGTTGGGTCGCAGTCTTGGTCAATACCGTCATTTGGTATTTCTGTAGCTCCCGGATAAATAGTATTATCATTGTCATTACAGTCTGTATTTGTTGCAGCATATCCTGCCGGTGGATTTGCAGTACAAGTATCTAATGAAATACCTCCTTCTGCTCCAAAACCATCACCATCTGCATCTATATAGTAAGAGTGAATAGTTAAGCCTTCATCTATATTGCCATCACAGTTATTGTCTATACCATCGCACACTTCTGTAGCGTTAGGATTGATGTTTCCATTGCTATCATTACAATCTAAATGGTTGGCTCTATATCCGGCAGGAGCTGTATTATTACAAACTACAATAGAATCCGTTTCACTTCCATATCCATCGTTATCGGCATCTAAATAATAAGTGTACATGGTTAAGCCTTCATCTACATTGCCATCGCAATTATTGTCAATACCATCACATATTTCAGTGGCATTGGGGTTAATATCAATGTTAGTATCATTGCAATCTAAATCATTATTAGCATATCCCGCAGGTGTTGTAGCATTACATGAAGTAATAAAGTTAGCGGCATCTCCAAATCCATCAAAATCAGCATCTAAATAGTAGGTATATTGTGTTAAACCTTCATCTACATTGCCATCACAGTTATCATCTATATTATTACATATTTCTGTTGCCCCAGGATTTATTGAAGCATTATTATCATTGCAATCTGTACTGTTAGCCACATAGCCCGTAGGAGCGGTAGCTGAACAAGTGGTAATAGAATTAGAGGCATCGCCATAAGTATCATTATCCGTATCAGCATAATAAGTATATTGCGTTAAGCCTTCGTCTATTTGTGCATTACAGTTATCATCTGCATTATTACAAGCCTCTACTGCTCCAGGATTTACAGAATTGTTATTATCATTACAATCAGTATTGTCTGTTACGTAGCCAGCAGGTGGCGTAGCAGAACAAGTAGCAATAGAAGAAGAAGCATTACCATATCCATCATTATCAGCATCAGCATAATAAGTATATTGTGTTAAACCTTCGTCTATTTGTCCATCGCAATCATTATCTAAATTATCACATAGCTCGGGAGCTCCGGGATAAATTGTGTTATTATTATCATTACAATCTACAGTATTATCAGAACCATCTCCGTCATTATCAACCACAGTAGAAGCGTCTGAACCATTACAATCTTCATCTATACTATTATTTGGTATATCAGTTGCTCCGGGGTTTATTCCACTATTTGAATCATCACAATCTGTATTGTCCACTACATACCCTGCCGGAGCTGTAGCTGAGCACGATGTTATAGTACTTGCAGGATCTCCATAAGTATCATTATCCGTATCGGCATAGTAAGTGTTTTGCGGTAAGCCTTCATCTACTTGTCCATCGCAGTTGTCATCTATATTGTTGCAAATTTCTGTTGCTCCGGGATTTATGGCTGCATTGTTATCATTGCAATCTGCACTATTTGCCACATAGCCCGCAGGTGCAGTAGCAGAACAAGTTGAAATAGAATTAGCAGCATCTCCATAAGTGTCATTGTCTGTATCGGCATAATAAGTGTTTTGCGGTAAGCCTTCATCTACATTGCCATCACAATCATTATCTTTATTATCGCACAGTTCTGGTGCTCCCGGATAAACCGTATTATCATTATCATCACAATCCGTATTATTTGCCACATAACCTGCCGGAGGCGTAGCGGAGCAAATATTAATAGGGCTTGCCGAAGCACTTCCGTAAGTATCATTATCACTATCTATATAATAAGCATAAGAGGTATTAACTACCACTGTAATAGAATCTACATTGCTTGAAGGAGCCACAGCCGCCCCCTGCTGAGCACTAACACTGTAATAGATAGTATGTGTTCCCGGTCCTGCTACAGATGGATTAAAGGTAGTACCCGTTACACCCGGGCCACTAAAAGTACCACCTGCGGTAGTAGGTGTTAAAGCAACACTTGTAGCTGTTTGGCAATAAGGCCCACTTGGCGAAGCGGTAAATGAAGCATCGGGTTTTATGTTTAAACCTATATTATAATCTACAGATTCTGTACCTGTAACAGTAAACAAATAACAATTAGCTGTAGTATACGAAGCAGAAATAGTAACTACACAAGAAAAAATACCTGCTTGAGTAGGAGTTCCTTGAAAATAGCCACACCCCATTACGGTTGCGTTATAGGGTATAGTATATGATGGTTGATCTGTACCCCCTACTATGCCATTAGGCATTTGTGAAAAAGCAATAGAGTTTAAAGATGTAATTCTTGCGGTTACCCCAGGTATTGGAGGTGGGACTCCTATATCATTAGGGTCGAAGCAAATTCCTTCAATATAAAATTGAATATTATCTAAGTATGGTGTATTAACTAATCCATCCATTACAGTGGTATCGCACAAGCCCCCAAAGGTTGCAACTGCTGCTCCACCAGTACAAGGCGTTGAATTAGGTGTACATTGTGCATAAGAATAGCTTAAATAAGCTATGCACAAAATAAAAATAAGGTATAATTTTTTCATTGATTATTGATTTTGGTTGGTATAAATATACACTTTTTATTTAAAACAAATTTATTTTTTTGTTAAAATTTGAGTTTAAATAATAATTTTCTTCTTTTTCCACTTCTTTTTAAAGCTTAAAATTCTTCCTACTCTAATACTTATACCATATCATAAATACTTTCTACTTAAATACTAACAAAACACATACCTTTGCAAAAGTGAAACAGACACCTATAAATATTAAAAACAAACGTGCTTATTTTGATTTTGAGATATTAGACAAATATACCGCAGGTATAATGTTGACCGGTACCGAAATAAAAGCCATAAGAGATGGAAAGGCTAATATAAATGAAGCTTTTTGTCAGCTAAAAAAAGATGAGCTACATATTGTAAACATGCATATAGCAGAATATACTTTTGGCACTCATTATAATCATGTTCCTAATCAACCACGAAAACTGTTGCTAAACAAACGCGAACTCCGCCAAATAAAAAAGAAGATAACAGAAAAGGGACTTACCGTTATTCCTTTGTTGCTTTTTTTAAATGAAAGAGGTTTAGCTAAATTAGAAATAGCCGTAGCCAAAGGCAAAAAAACGCATGATAAACGCCAAAGTTTAAAAGAAAAAGACAACAAAAGGGAAATGAATAGGCTGAAAAATAGGTATTAACACGTATTTTAATTAAATTTCATCTAATTCCTTATTGGTTTTTTGTAAATGTTAAAATAAATACCTTACATTTATAAAAATTAACCAACAATATGGAAACAAAATACGGATTTACTTTATTAGAAAAAAATGAAATATCTGACTGGGTAAAAAATTTAGAAGTTTATAGAGATATACGCTTTATTCAAGAACACCACACTTGGATACCCTCTTACGACCATTTTAAGGAAAATAATCATTTTGACCTTCAAAAAGGCATGAAGCACACCCACGTAGTTGACAATGGCTGGGATGATATAGGACAGCATTTTACAATTTTTCCCGATGGAAAAGTGTGTACGGGAAGAAGTTTAGAATTAAATCCTGCTTGTATTTCTCAAAATAATAGAAGTGCTATTTGTATAGAAAATTTAGGAGATTTTGATACTGGAAAAGATGTTATGACCAACGAACAAAAAGAAAGTATTATACTACTAACATCATCTTTAGCTAAACGATTTGGTATTCCTTTAAATACAGATAGAATTGTATATCATCATTGGTTTAGATTAGGAACCGGAGAGCGGAATAACGGTGGCCCAACAACCACTAATAAAACTTGCCCCGGCACTAACTTTTTTGGAGGGAATAGTATGGCTGATGCCAATGCCAATTTTATACCTTTATTAAGTGCTCCTAACAACCCTAATGTAGTGCCAAGCAAGCTGTTATTTTATGGAATAGTAGATGTAAACACAGAGTTAAATGTTAGAAAACAAGCAAATTCAAGGTCTGAAAAAGTTGGTAAACTAAGCAAAGGAACGGTAGTTAGAGTTTATGAAGAAAAAAACAATTGGTATAGAATTTCTCAATCAAACCAAGAATGGGTTTACGCCAATTATATAGATAAATTACGATTAGCTAAAGTGAATGTAGCTACAAATTTGAATGTAAGAAGCGGGCCAGGCACTAACTATGCTAAAGTTGCATCTTTACCAAAAAACTATGACGTTTATGTACACGAAACTTCTAATGGCTGGGCTAAAATAGATGTTGGAAATCAATGGGTTTCTGAAAGTTTTTTAAACTACATTACAGATTTACCTTAATCCATATTAAACTGCTCTTCTAAAGGCAGTTTTCTTTCTAAGTCTTTTCTAATTTTGGGAAGAATTTTATAATCTTCCCAAAAATTTTCATCATATTTTTGATGCAAACTATACAAATTGCTCATACCGGAAAAAGACATATTTTGAGATGCTTCTTTAAGATAATCTTTAACATTATAAGTAAAATATTCTCTTATTAAACAACCCTCAGCACCATAAGCAGGATTTTTTACCAAATGAGTATAATCTATATGAGCATTACTGAGTTTATAGTTATTTTCTTTATCAAAAGTATATTGGGCAGTTGATGTTTTAAATGTCCAATCTTGTGGTTTTTCTCTCTTATAAGATGGATTTTCATTAGCATTAATCTCAGCTAAAACTATAGCATAATCTTGCTTATCTATAATAATAGAACCTTGAATATTTTTGTCATTCAACCAAGCTTTGTTTTGAAACACAATGCTTAAAACTTTTTCTTTTTCCCATTCAATTTCCCAGTCATATAAATACAATTTCTTAGGGTTTAAAAAATTTTCTTCTAAATATTGAATAGGATTTCCTCTTAATAAATCATCTAAATGGTCGCCATGTTTATCGTTATTTTGCTCATAAACTAAAGATTTTCGTAGCTTATCAATATGATATTTTGTTTTTTGCAAAGATTTATTGGTGCTTAAATAATTTTGATTTTCAGTAGTCAACATTGCTTCTATATAACGCACGGCTGTAGTATCTTCTTTGTGTAGCTGTGTGTAATGGCTGTAGGTATAATATTTTTCTTTAGGATAATTTTTATCTATATTATTTACTACTTTTTTAACTATATCTATAGCTTTGGTTTGAGTTATATAAACGCCTTCTAATTCATAATTTTTAAGTTGAAAATAAACGGTATCGGCTATTTTATCTTTATCTATAATTTCGTTTTCATAAGATAAATGTTTGAAATGTAACTTATCAAACTCCATTTTAGGAATGGTTATTTTGCCTTCATTTGAGCTGGAAACGCCATAAATACTTTGTTCTAAAAATCCTTTTTTTGCCAAAGTGCAAGCCATATTGGCTATGGGTATATTTTGCGTTTTATCATAAACATAAAATGTAAGTTGTGCTTGTACATTAAAAGTTACACACAGAAATATGGCAAACAACCCTTTTTTCATTATTCTTCATCATCTGCATCTGGTAGCTCAAGTATTTCTATGGCATCTAACTCATTGCCTGCTATGCCTTTTATTGAGCCAAATAAAGATGCTATATTTTCTTGTACGCCCCATATTTGTTTTTCTCTTTCTTTCCATAGTTTATGCATGGCTCTTTTTTCTCTATCTAATTGCAAAGTCATAGCTTCATAATTTTCTACTATTCTTTTAATATTTTGCTTAAACTCTGTGCTGGTAAAATAGCTGTATAGCAGTTCCATTTTACTTCCTTTATTTTCTTCTGTAGATTTTACCGTTTGCATTTTTATAAGCATCTCCCTCAGTATAAAAGCCAAACTTTTAACTTCGTGAAACCCACATACCCAAACTCCATTCATTTCGCCAAAACGCTCCATATTTTTGGGCATAGTTTCCGTAACAATTACCGCTATATCTGCTTTACTATTAATTTGATCTTGCTTTAATTTGTCTATCCAATCATTAGCAAAAGCCTTAGTACGCTTACTTTCATAAACTATAGTACCACAGTCTTGCTGCAAATTATTAATAACTCTTTGTAAGCAGTCTGCACCTCTTACACCTTTAGGCACTTCTTCTATTTTATCAAATGGAAACGTTTGATTTAGCACTTCTTCTAATGCTAATTCTTGAATTTCTCCTTGCAACTGCATTGAGCCTTGCTCCGCTTTGCGTTTCATTTCGTCTATCAGCTTTTTTTGGTCTTCAAGCTGTTTTTGATATTCTTTTTCTTTTAAAGCATTAGCTTCTCTTTCTTTAGCCCTCCCCTTTTCTTCTATCAGTTTTTGTTTTTCTAATAGCTCTTTTTCCATTTTAAGTTTTTGCTCTTCAGCCGCATCTTTTAGGGCATTTTCTTTTTTAAGCAGTTCTATTTCCTTTTCTTTTAAAGCTCTATTTTCAGTTTTGCGTTGTTCATTTTCTTCTTTCAAAGCTTTAAGCTCTGCTTCTACTTTATTCTGTGCTTCTTTAGTTATTTTTTCTTTTTCGGCTAAAACTTGCTTTTCTAAACGTTCTTTAAAAAGTTCATTTTCACGTTCTTTTTTTTCTTCAAATTCTTTACGCTCTGCTTCAAGCTGCACTTCTCTTTCTTTAAAAAGTTTACTTTGGTTTTCAATACGTTGCTCAAAATCAGCTTGATATTTAGCTTTAAGTTGATTAGACAAAGCATCTTCTACATCAAATTTGTAATTGCAATTGGGACAGGTTATTTTATCGCTCATAGTTTTTCAAAAATACAAATATAATTAGATAATGAGGTAATGAGATAATTTGAAAATTTGGAAATGAGATAATTTGAAAATGGGATAATGGAATAGCAACGGATATACAATAACATACCTTATAAAATAGTTAGAATATAATATGAACTTCAAAATAAAAAGAGTTCCGAACTTTTTGAAAGTTCGGAACTCTATAAGTTTATTAGATAATGAGATAATTTGAAAATTTGGAAATGAGGTAATTTGAAAATTTGGAAATGAGGTAATTTGAAAATGAGGTAATGGTATAACAACGGATATACAATAACATACCTTATAAAATAGTTAGAATATGGTATGAACTTCAAAAATTATATAAAAATCTGCGTATTACTCCTTCTTTTACTTTCTACTTCGTGTTTAAGAAGTCAAAAAACAGGAAACTCGCCTGTGGCAGATTGTGCTTTTGAACTTACCAAAAACCATGTTGTTTACAATCCCAATTACTTTGTAATTGATTATCCTAACGGAGATATACCCAATGGCTTGGGCGTGTGTACGGATGTGGTTGTACGTACATATAGAAAATTAGGTATTGATTTACAAAAAGAAGTGCATGAAGATATGGCTCAAAACTTTAGTCTTTATCCAAAAATATGGGGGTTAAAAAATACAGATACCAATATAGACCACCGTAGAGTGCCTAATTTAATGGTATTTTTTAAACGCAAAGGCACAGAACTTCCCATTACCACAAATGCCAAAGATTACAAACCAGGAGATATTGTTTGTTGGAATTTAGGCGGAGCTATTACACATATTGGCATTGTTTCTAACTACAAAAGCATAGATGGCAAAAGATACCAAATAGTACACAATATAGGTTCTGGTCAAGTATTGGAAGATATGCTTTTTAACTTTAAGATAATAGGACATTATCGCTATTATACCTTTTAGAAATATATAATAGTCCCATATTGGCTTCCTCCTTATTTTACTAAGTGTATTAAATTAAAATATGGTATAATGTTTTTTGAAAGTTCAGAATTTTATAAGTCTATCCTCTCCAAATCTAATAATCTATTCCTCCACACTCGTCTTCCCTGCCGATTTCTATTTTTTTTTATTAAGCCTACAACTCAAATGTAAGCATTTTTTTTTGATATTTTTATTTAAAGAAACTCCACTACCAAATGAAACAGAAAATGCTATCAAGATAAATTCTTCTAAAAGCATAGTAAAACTAATTGTAGCCATCACTGTTTTTAGCTACAAGCAAAAATATAGCTATCTTTGTATTAATGAATTTAAGTACTTATTTATTTTGGGATGTTGATGCTTCAAAAATTTCCTTTGAAGAAGATGCTGCTTTTATTATTCCTAGAGTTTTTTTAAAAGGTAAAATAGACGATGTAAGGGCTGTAAGACTATTTTATGGAGAGGAAAAACTAAAGGAAATACTTACAACAACAAGATATTTAGATAAAAAAACTTTAGCCTATTGCTGTGTTATTTTTCAGTTAAATAAAGAGGATTTTAGATGTTATACAAAGAAACCGTTTACCCAAAAACATTTGAACTCTTAAAAAGAATACAGAGCATTGAAAAACTAAATAACTTTTATTTAGCAGGAGGAACGGCTTTATCGCTGTATTATGGGCATAGAATTTCTATTGACTTAGATTTTTTTACACACACTAATTTTAATACAGAAGAAGTTATTTTAGCTTTAAATAATGCATTTATTAATGATGATATTACAATTATTAATGAAGACACAAATAGTATTTTATTAAGCATAAACAATGTAAAAATTGATATATTGGCACACCAATACCCTTTAGTAGTTACTAATAACAATGTTAATGACAACATTAGAATTTATGCAAAAGAAGACATAATAGCAATGAAGTTGAATGCTTTAGCCAATAGAGGTACAAAAAAAGATTTTTTTGACATTTATGAAGTTTTGCAAGAGTTTTCTCTCCAAGAAATTTTAGATTTCTTTAAAAAGAAATATCCCAATAAAGACTATTATTACATTTTGCGTTCATTAGCTTATTTTAATGATGCAGAATTAAATAAAGAGCCTATGATGATAAAAAAATACACATGGAGTGATGTGAAAAATTTCATAAGCAATCAAGTAAGAAATTTTGAGTAAAACAAATGAGAAAATCTCCCGATAATATTTGAAAAAACTAAATGCAATTAAGACTTTTTTATACTACATCAAGATGTTTACTAAATTTACAAACCCTGCCACACCCAATTGCTCCGGTCTTAAATTTAATATTTCCAACTCTTTAATTTCATCATTTTTAATTAAAGGTTTTAGGCTGTTTCTCAAGGTTTTTCTTCTTTGATTAAAAGCCATTTTTACTACCTTTTTTAATAAAATAAAATCCACTTCAAAATTGTCAGTTTTACGTTTCATAGCCATTACACCGCTCACTACTTTTGGTGGTGGGTTAAAAGCTTCCCTTGGCACATCAAATAAATATTCTGTATCGTAATAAAGTTGAGTTAATATGCTCAAAATTCCATTATCTTTTGTCCCTTCATTGCTACAAATACGCTTAGCCACCTCTTTTTGAAACATACCTACCATTACCGGCACTTTATCTTTATGGTCTATAATATGAAATACTATTTGACTTGAAATATTGTACGGAAAATTCCCTACTACGGCATAGTTGTTTTCAAAAACACTTTCTAAATCTAATTCCAAAAAATCTTGGTTTATAATTTCCAATTTTGGATACTTTTCTGCAAGCAAATTAGCCCACCTATTATCAAACTCTACTACCTTAAACTGCTCTTTATTTTCTAACAGTTTTGTAAGTGAACCACCTCCCGGACCAACTTCTAAAATAGGTAAATCAACGGCATATTCTTTTATAGCATCATAAATTTTATGAAGCACTATTTCGTCCTTTAAAAAATGCTGTCCAAGCCCTTTGTTTAGTTTTATATTTTGATGCCTTGCCAATTATTCTTATTTGGAAACAAATATTGCTATTTTTGCACACTAATCCATAATAATTAATGAAAGAATTTATAATAAAACACGGTGTAGATGCAAAAACTCATTGCAACTTATTTGTAATTGACGATACAAAATCTTTAAAAACAATAAGCCATTTAAACAAAAATCAACAGAAAATAATTAAAAATAACGAAGATAAAAAGCTACATTATTTTAATGATGGCGATATGGCTACCGTGCTAATAGTAGCTAATAAAACTGCCGAAGAAACCAGAAAATTAGGTTATCAATTTTTTAAATTAGCAAAAGCCGAAAAATTAAGCACTTGGAATATCTATCAAAAAACTACTAAAGAAACAAATTTTGCTTTTCTTGAAGGATTTCTGCTTTCCTCTTACTATTTTGATAAATATCAAACTAAGAAAAATGATTTTGTATTAAACATAAATATTGCCGAAGGCATAAATAAAACGGACTTAAAAGAACTACTGAACATAGTAGAAAGCACTTTTACGGCTAAAACTTTAATAAATGAACCGCAAGTTTATCTTAATGCCACACAATACAGCAAAGAGATTAAAGACCTAAGTAAAAAACATGGTTTTAAACATACTGTTTGGAATAAAGACAGAATAATTAAAGAAAAAATGGGTGGAATACTTGCTGTAAATAAAGGAAGTATTCAGGAGCCCACTTTTAACATTTTAGAATACAAAGGAAATGCTAATAGCGAAAACTGGATAGTGCTTGTAGGCAAAGGAATAACCTACGATACTGGCGGACTTAGTTTAAAACCTACTGCCAACAGTATGGATTTTATGAAAAGCGACATGGGAGGCTCTGCTGCCGTAGTGGGAGCTATTAGTGCCATAGCTTCTAATAAATTAAATATAAACGTAGTGGGTTTAATACCTGCCACAGATAACAGACCCGGCTTAGATGCCATAGCTCCGGGAGATGTGATAACTATGTACAGTGGCAAAACTGTAGAAGTTTTAAATACCGATGCAGAGGGAAGATTAGTATTGGCGGATGCTTTGCATTATGCTAAAAAATATAAACCCGAGTTAGTAATTGATTTAGCTACGCTAACAGGAGCTGCGGCAAGAGCTATAGGCAAGGAAGGAATAGTTTGCATGGGAAATGCTGATGAAAAAATTAAAAACGAACTTAAAGAAAGTGGCAATAATGTATATGAAAGATTGGTTGAGTTTCCACTGTGGGAAGAATATGAAGGTCAAATAAAATCGGACATAGCTGATATTAAAAACTTGGGCGGAGCCACTGCCGGAGCTACCACAGCTGGTATATTTTTACAGCATTTTGTTGATTATCCGTGGATGCACTTTGACATAGCGGGTCCTGCTTACCTACATTCAGAAGATAATTACAGAGGCAAAAATGGCACAGGTGTAGGTGTTCGTTTGTTATATAATTTTATAAAAAATAGAAGTTTAGAAAATGCTAAATAATAAACCTGTAATTGGTATTACCATAGGTGATATTAATGGAATTGGTCCTGAAATAATAATAAAAACTTTATCTGACGACAGAATTTATAATTTTTGTGTTCCTGTGGTTTATGGCTCTACAAGGGTATTTTCTCACTATAAAAAGCTTATAGACAATACTAAATTTAAGTACAGTACATTAAAAGATTGGAAACAATTAAATGAAAAACAAACCAATATTGTTAGTATTATAAAAGATGAACCGGAAATAAAACCGGGAGAAGCAGACGACAAAAGTGGCAAATATGCTTTAGATGCTATTGATGCAGCATTAAAAGATTGGAAAGAGGGCAAAATTGATGCAATAGTAACCGCTCCGATAAATAAAAATTTGGTAGCTAAAGCTTCTGATAAAAAATTTACGGGACATACTGAATATATTACGGAGTTTACCGAAAGTAAAGAGAGCATGATGATTTTGCACACCGATTCGTTAAGAGTTGGTTTAGTTACCAATCACTTGCCTGTTAATGAAGTTTCCGGCAAATTAAGTTTAGAATTAGTAGCTAAAAAAATTGAAGAACTTAATAACGCTTTAGTTCAAGATTTTAACATTAACAAACCCAAAATAGCGGTGTTGGCTTTAAATCCACATGCCGGAGACAATGGTTTATTGGGTAGCGAAGAATTAGACATAATAGAGCCTGCTATAAGTCAAAGTAATAGAAAAGGGATACTGGCAGTAGGACCTTTTTCTGCCGATGGTTTGTTTGGCTCAGGAAAATATAAAGCCTTTGACGCTGTTTTAGCCATGTACCACGACCAAGGTTTAGCTCCCTTTAAAGCACTCACTTTTGATGAAGGTGTTAATTTTACGGCAGGTATTCCTTTGGTACGCACTTCGCCCGACCACGGCACGGCTTATGATTTAGCAGGTAAAAACGAAGCCAGCGAAACATCTATGCGACACGCTATTTTTGCAGCTATTGATGCTTTTAATTATAGAAAAGATTATCAAGAACTTATGCAAAACAAACTGCAAAAAAGCAATGTTAAAAGAGAAAAAGAGAGGTAAAACCACTTAATATTATATAATATCCAAATACAAGCAGTTTCGTTCTCTGCCTATAGCGGATTTATTGTACGTCCTTCGGACTCAACGAAAACTTATTTATAGGCGATGGCTTTATTTTTTTATCAAATTATAATTTTCATCAACAGTATAATTTGTTGTTAGTCCTAAGTCATCTAAACATTCAAAAATATATTCTAAAACTACTTCATCATAATCAGGTGCATACTCAAGTATTGTAGTGTCCCACCAAGAATTAATTGCCTTTTCAATAATTTTAAATGTAAATTCCAAAGTGAAATCAGAAAGTGAAATTGCAGGAATTGCAAAATGAATTATTTGGTTTCTAATTCTTCCAAACTTATTGTATAATTCAATAGGCTCTATTTTGTAGCCAGTAGTAGCCCATAGTCTATCAGGTAATTCCGAGTACATAATTGTTTGACCGTGTTCAATCAAATCTTCCATTTTGATATTTCCATCTAACAAGTTTGCTTCTTTAGGTATTTTGGTAAATACAAGTAATGGATGCTCTTCTACAATTTTAGACTTAATTAAAATTTCAAAACCATTTGCAACTTGAACAAGACCCATTGCGTGAGAATAAGGTTCTCCGTGTTCAGAAAAAGTGGCATTAACAACTCCTTTAGCAACCATTGATAAGCCAAAATCTCGCATTTGTGATGCGATTTTGAATTTATCTTTGATTGCAAGATGATTATTTTGACCATTCAAGCCGTGAAAAAAACCTAAAGTATAGGCCTCTATGGCACTTCTGTGTCTGCGATCTCCTCTTTGACTTTCCTCTAAATTTGTAATAAAGTTTTCAAGATCAAAATTTAATAATTTTTTGCTTCCATTTTCTAGCCCTTTTTCATATGCACAAGAAGCACATTTATGACGCTCAAAACTTCCCTGACTAATTGGTAAGTCTTTTACGATTAAATCAGTATCAGTATGATTTTTATTACAAGCCACCTTTTTATTCCTCAGTTTGGTTTATTATCCAATTTGTCCACCCAATAATTGTTGAAGCTCTTCTGAAATATGTTGTGTCAGAACTAACATTATACAATTTGGATCGTTTCATAATTTCAACAATAATTCCTTTTTCTGGCATTTCTCCATTGCCAAGATAAAGTTTCAATGTTTCTTTAAATGCTTTGTGAGAAACGATTAGTTTTACAAATTCTTTTTGTCTGTCAATAAGGTTCAAGTTGAAAACTTGCTTTCCTTTTCTTGTTAAGAAACAACCTGTTTGTCCCGTTAATGGATCTCGTCCTGTATCAATTAATCCTAAATATTTTCCTGCGTTTGAATAATAGTCTGTTTGCCTTCCATCAAAGTCATAGTTTTGAGTAATATCCTCTTTTGAAATAAATTCTTTTTGTTTCAAAAGTTCACAAAGGTTGATTACTCTTTCAAAACTGTCTGCTTGAGGAAATGGAATTTCAGGTTCATTTACAGTTCTTGTGGTGTCAATAATTTGCGATAGGGCTTCAAGGTTAAAACTGCCTTCCTGAACAGCATATTTTCTATGTCTGACAAGAACGATAGAGTTATAATGATCTACATTTGAAAACGCATATTCTCTTAAATGAAAAACTCCGTTTGAATATGTTAGGAAAATTGGGCGAACTTGTTTTTGAATTTTACCACTCCAAAGTTTAAACGGATAGTAAAGTTGTCTAACAAGAAAGTCGTCTGAAATATAGTTTTTAGCTTCAATAAGATTTAATGAAGTGTCACCCTCATAACCTCCGTCAATTTCTACTTGTGAATTTCCCACATTTACATTGAAAAGTCCTTTCTTAGAATTGATGCCAAAAGAAAAAGAAGACGAACTCATTCGTCCGCTAACAGTTGGTAGTAAATTTTCTTCTCCTGTAAAATTGTGAAGAATTTGAGAAACAAAAGCACAGTTTATTGCTGTTGCTTCACTTGTTATATCACGATAATCAAGGCTTTCCAAAAATGCAGGAAATTTGATTGGTGAAACTTCTATATCGTCAATGTTGAAGTCGCAAAACGTTTCAAACTCTCCAATAACATAAACACCTCTTGAAATAGGTAGAATTGAAAGTTTGTTATCAGCAAAAAGTTTTGGAAGTTGAGATTTGTGATCAAACTTCGTCATTAATCTTGCTTCACGGAACTCATTAATTTTTGTTGCTGCAATCTCAATATGACCGTCTTTCAAAATCTTGTCAAGGATTTTGTGCTTTTCAAATATCTTTTCCCACGCAAGGTCATTTTTGGATTTACTCATAGTTTCTGATTAAGACTTCATCAACTTCTCCTCGGTCAGCACCGTTTGAGTTAATTGCTCTGTTTGCTTTTACAATGGTTATTTTATAATCTTTATATAAGTCTTTGATGAAATCTGCTGATGAATTTGAAAGTAAAAATTTCACTCCTTTTTTATGTAATTCATCACAAGCCGTTTTAAGGTCAATTTGGTCATACATATCCCAACCACCTTGCACATAACCTGTAAAGTTTGAACTTTCAGAAATTGGATGGTATGGGGGATCTAAATACACAAAACATTTTTTGTCTGTTTGTTTTAGAATTTCAGAATAATCACCACTGTTAATTTGTACGTTATTATTGTTTAGAAATTTATTAACAGCTTTAAGTGTTGGCTCATTTACGATATTTGGGTTTTTGTATCTTCCAAAAGGTGAGTTAAACTCTCCCGCATTGTTTACTCTGTAAAGCCCATTAAAGCAAGTTTTATTTAAGAAAATAACTCTTGATGCTCTTTGAACAGCAGAAAGTTTTTTAAACTCTCCATTTCTGTCTAAACTTCTTATTGAGTAAAAATATTCAGCTTCGTTTTTATGTTTTTTTAGGTCAGTAATTAGTTCGTCAAGGTTATTTTTAATAACTTCATAAACATTAATTAGCTCCTCATTGAAGTCATTAATTATTGCATTTTTAGGTTGTAGATTAAATAATACTGCACCTCCACCAATAAATGGCTCTATATATTTATAATTTTTAATATTTTCTGGCAAATTCTCAACAATTGAATACATAAGTTGTCTTTTGCCTCCAACCCATTTCAAGAATGGTGCTACTAACCTGTTGCTTTTTGCCATTTTTTATTTTTCTGTTTGCTAAATATTTTAGTCTGCAAGTTAGTAAATTTTGATCAAGTCGTCCAAATTTTGTATTCAGTTTAATTTTTGTGCAGTATGTTAGTTTAGCTATTGCCCACAACGTTGTGTGTAGCGGTAGTCAAATATACAATTAAAATTATAAAAATACATATTTTATTGACACTACACAATGTAATACCCCTTAAGAATATATAATAGTCCTATTTCGGTTACACCTTATTGTGCTATTTATATATAGCACTCCATAGGCATTTACCATTATATTGCATCTAAAAAATAATTTCACATACTTTTATAAAACCACCCCCTGCCTTCGGCAGGTAAACTTTTTTCCTCTCCTTTTTAGGTGGGGGAACATTATGGAATGTGAAATTATTTCTTAGACTTCATATAAAATCCAAAATAGTTTAAAACTATTTTGGACTAACAAAATTGGTATTACTTTTCTGCTACTGCCTCTAAATCCATTCCACATTTAGAGCAAGTATCGCCTTTTTGCCCTTTTACTTCGGGGTGCATGGGGCAAGCATAAGTTTCTTCTACAGATTCTGTTTGCTCTGTATTAGACGCATCATTTCCTGTATTGTTTCCACAAGAAACCAGCATAATGCCCACTACGGCTAATGCTATCATCGTTAATTTAAAAGTTGTCTTTTTCATTTTTTTTAAATTTTAATGGTTAAAAATATGTGTTTATTTAATTTATAGTGTCTGTAATAGAACCACATTTCATCATCTTATCTCCAAAATACGGGTTTTTAACTTCGCTTTGCACACTTAGCCAATCTGCTCCGTAATTATTATTTGCCATAGGGCAATGCTGCACATAAAAAACAGCACCCGATACACCAAATACTTTTATTGATTTTATTAATGCTTGCGATAAAAAATCAAACTGCTTACGTTGCTCTTCTATATCTGTAGATTCAATTATTTTTTCGGCATGAGATTGAATGGTTTTTAAATGCCCCATCCAAAAAACATGTGCCGCTCCTTTTAGCTGAGTCATATCTATATTATTTGCTTTTTCTACTAGTTCTTTTGCATATTGCGATGCTTTTTTAGATTCATCTGCCACCAACGCATCTTTTAAATCTATATAGGTGGTTACCAATGTCGTTAGTTGCTCTTTAAATATAATGGGAGTTAATGCCGTGTAATCAGGTAGTTTATTGGACGTAACAGCATTTTTAATTTGTACATTTTTATTCATCATGCTTTTTTGATTGTTAAGCTGTGCCGAAGCATCTATAACAAATGCTCCATTGGTAACTACTTCTTCGCCCCCTTCTAATCCCTTAACTACATTATATCCATTTTGTGTGGCTTCGCCTAATGCTACTTCTCTATATTCAAAAGTTGGAACTTCTGCTTCGGCATTTTTTACATAAACTACAGAGCGTGTACCCGTCCATAAAACAGCCGATTTAGGCACAGTAAGTTCGTTTTTGTTACCTACAGTTTGCAATGCTCCGGCTATAAACATTTCCGGTTTTAATTTTCCTGTTGCGTTATTTACTTCGGCTCTAATTGTAGCAGCACGCGTATTGGGGTCTATAACAGGATTAATAAAAGTGATTTTTGCCTTAAATTTTTTATTGGGTGCCGATGGCGTTGTAAAATCTATAATATTACCTACTTTAATATAGGGCAAATCATTTTCATATACATCAAATATAGCCCAAAGACTATTTAAGTTTTGTAGGTCAAAGAGCACTTCTCCCGTAGCCATATAATCTCCAACAGCAACTCTTTTTTGAGATACCGTTCCCGAATGGTCGGCATAAATAATAAACGTTTCACGAACAACGCCCGAATTTAAAATATCTTCAATAGTTTTATCACTTATTTTCCAAAATTTCAATTTGTTTTTAGCTGCCTCTAACAGTCCGGGGCTTACATCTTTAATTTTTTGGGCTTCAATTAATTCCTTTTGTGCCGTAATTAATTCTGGCGAATATATAGTGGCTATTTTTTGCCCTTTATTTACTTGCTCGCCCGTATAGCTGATGTATAACTTTTCAATTCTGCCGGGAATATGAGCAACAATACTTGCCGATTGGGTTTCATTAGCCTGTATTTTTCCGTTTAATTTTAAATTGCCCTCATTAGAAGTTGCACCAATTATTGTGGTTTGAATATTTGCCAACTTAACAGCATCTTCTGTCATTTGAAATCCATATTCACTTCCACTACCCGCTTGACTTGCCGGAATTAAATCCATGCCGCATATAGGGCAAACGCCCGGTTCATTTTGGCGAATTTGCGGGTGCATAGAGCATGTCCATACTTCTGTTTCGGTATTATTTTCCGTATGTATATGATTATCTGCCACATTTGGATTTTTAAACAACAGCCATCCTAAAAATAAACCAACGGCTACTGCTACAAGAGCAACTATATATATTTTTGTATTCTTCATTTTCTTTCTATTTAAAAATTGGTTAAACGTTCTATTTTAAATTTTGATAAATGTGATTGCACTATCGCTTTCAGTATTTCTATTTCGTAGCTATTTATATTGTCTTGCAATTTCATTAATTCATCAAACCGCTTACCGCTACTACTATATTCTGCCAGTAATATATCATAAGCACTATTAGAAATTTCAATTTGCTTATTACTTAAATTATACATTAGCTTAGCACTTTCATATTCCGATTTATAGCTTTGAATATTGCTAATCATTTTGTTTGTTACACTTTCCTTTTGCAAGTTATATGCCTCTTGTTTAAGTTTTTCTCCTTCGGTTTTAGCGGTATATTTTTTTTGGTAAAGAGGAATTGCCACCACTACTTTAGGTATAAGAATATCCCTTCCGTTATACTGTGGGTTGGCATCGGTTCGCTTAGCAACCATGCTATAATCTAATCCTAAACCTATAGACGGCATTCTATCTTTAGCGTTTAAAGCCAATTCTTTATTTGATGCTTCAATATTCCAATCTAACTGATTTATAAGCGGATGATTGTCTTGAATATTTTGTTTGAATTGTTCTAAATCGTAATGCAAATCGGCAAACGAAACGGTAGTAGTATCAAGCAAAATAATTGTACTTGCAGGATTATTGACCGCTTCATTAATGGCAGCTGTAAAATACTGCTTTTGTTCTTCAAGAATTTGTATTTTATTGTTTAATTCTTCCAGTTTAATCCTTACCGTAAGCACATCTGAAGCAAGCGATTTGCCACTTTCTACTTTAGCCAGTGCCACTTTTTCAAGCGTTTCAAATATGCGTATATCTTTGTAAATAACATCTTGCTGTTTTTGTAAAAGGTATAGATTAAAATAAGCTGTTTTTATTTGATAATCAATATTTAAACGTTCGGCAGCTACTTGCTCATATTTAGATTTTGCCATAGTAAGCACCACATCTTCTTTGGCTTTTAATGTGCCAAACCATGGAAACATCTGACTGGCAGAAATGCTAAGCACCTGTGCCCCCAATCGTGTTTCGGGGCGTAGAGCCGGAACGCCCACACCTACCGTGGGGTCTGGCAGTTGTTTTACCTGAGGTGCTTTTTTTAAAGCCGCTTCATACTGTAATTGTAGTGCTTTTAGTTCCGGATTATTGTTGTATGCTTTGATTAATAAACTATCAAGTGTTTGACTTTTTAGTACAAATGAAAGCATCATGAAACATAATAATGATAATATTAACTTAATTTTCATTGTTATTTTTTTGAGTGTTATTAGAAAATTTTAGGTGCAATTCTTTCCACAAAGAATAAAGCACCGGCACGGTAAACATTGTTATTACTTGCAAGGTCATGCCACCAAAAGAAGGGATAGCCATAGGCAACATAATATCGGAGCCACGCCCTGTAGAGGTCAAAACAGGAATTAATGCCAATATAGTTGTTGCAGTAGTCATAAGAGCAGGTTTTACCCTACGCAAACCACCTTCTACCACTGCATCTCGTATGCCTTGAATGGTATTGGGCGAATTTGCCTTAAAACTATCTTTCAAAAAAGTGGCTACCAAAACACCATCATCTGTGGCAATGCCAAACAACGCCAAAAACCCAACCCAAACAGCTACACTCAGATTAATGGTCTTCATCTGAAATAAATCTCTCATATTAGTTCCAAAAATATCAAAGTTCATAAACCAAGGCTGCCCATATAACCATATCATAATAAACCCACCGGAAAATGCCACAAACACACCTGAAAACACCATAAGCGATGTAGTAACCGAATTAAATTGAAAATACAAAATGAGAAATATTAAAGCCAATGCTATTGGGATAACTATTGATAATCGTTTATTAGCTCTAACTTGCTGCTCGTAGTTTCCTGCAAATTTATAGTTAATGCCTGTGGGCAAAACCAACTCGCCCTTATCTATTTTGTCCTGCAAATAATTTTGAGCATTATGCACCACATCTACCTCTGCAAAACCTTCTTGCTTATCAAACAAAACATAGCCTACCAAAAAACCATCTTCACTTTTTATTGCCTGCGGACCTTGTTCGTATTCTATATCTACTATTTCACTTAAAGGAATTTGTGTCCCATTGGGTGTAGCTATCAAAATATTTTCCAAAGTACTGGGGTTATCTCTCAATTCTCGTGGATACCGCAAGCGAATACCGTAGCGTTCTCTGCCTTCTACGGTAGTAGTCATAACCATACCGCCCACTATTGTTTGCATTTGTTTTTGCACATCTTCAACAGAAAGTCCATAACGACTTATTTTTTCCCTATTCACATCAAACAGCATATAGGGTTTGCCCACTATACGCTCTGCAAAAACGGCCGAAACCTTCACGCCCTCTACATTTTTTAAATGCTTTTCCAATTCCAAGCCAAAGGCTTCTATCGTTTTTAAATCAGAACCTTTTACCTTAATTCCCATTGGAGCTCTCATTCCTGTTTGCAGCATTACCAAACGGGTTTCTATGGGTTGCAATTTTGGTGCAGAAGTAATTCCGGGAAGTTTTGTGGCTTTTACTATTTCATTCCAAATATCGTTGGGCGAATGAATATTATCTCTCCACTGGCGGAAATAAGAACCATTTTCATCGGGCACTAAATCATTTATATTTATCCCTTGCAATACAGCTTGATTGTATTCAATAGCACCACCTTTTGCCAGTAAATATTTTCCATCTTTATCTTGCTTAAATCGCATTCTGTGTCCGTCTTTATCTGTCATGTATTCCGATTTATACAAAATCATATTTTCGTACATAGACATAGGAGCCGGGTCCAATGAGCTTTCTACCCTTCCAGCTTTACCTACTACCGTTTCTACTTCGGGGATGGCAGTAACCGCCATATCTAAAGCCCTAAGATTGGCTTCGTTTATCTGCATACCCGAATGGGGCATAGCCGTAGGCATCAGTAGAAAAGAGCCTTCATCTAAAGCAGGCATAAACTCTTGCCCCGTATTTTTAGCAATTTGAACACCTAAGAAAATAAGCAATACTACCACAGCAAGAAATATCATTTTTATTTTCAATAAAAACCTTAAAATGCGTTCGTAAAAATGAATAACAACATAAAAACTGCCTATTAAAATACCCGAAACCAAAACAACAAAAATAAAATTTGTAAACAGCGATTTTGTTACACCCAGCGGCATCCAAATAGTAGCCAAAAGCCAAGCAATCAACAGTGCGTAAATAATATTTTTTGCCACCTCAAATTTAGATTGATAAATACCGCCTTTGTATAGTTTCAAACCATAGCTTATTAGCCCGGTAATGCCTACCACAAGTGCTAAAAGACCTATAAATTTATAGCTGCCAAAAAGCAGAATAATACCAAAAATAATGAGTACTAAATTTGAAGCTAAAGTCATCCATTTTGATTTAGATTTTAATCCAAATAACTGAGTTGCCAAAGGAGGAATAATGGTAATGGCAACCACAATAGAAGAAATCAATGCAAAAGTTTTGGTAAAAGCCAAAGGTCTAAATAGTTTGCCTTCTGATGCCACCATAGTAAAAACAGGCAAGAAACCAACTACGGTAGTAGCCACTGCGGTAAGTACTGCCGAAGCAACTTCTGTAGTAGCATTATAAATAGTGATAGATATGGCTTGTTTGGGTGGAGCTTCCTTAATATGTGTAACCATACTTTCTGTAAGCACAATGCCCATATCAACCATAGTACCCACAGCTATAGCTATACCGGAAAGAGCCACTATATTGGCATCAACGCCAAAATATTTCATGGCAATAAAACACATTAAAACAGCCACAGGCAATGAAGCCGCCACCAACAAAGAAGATCTTAAATTAAACAGCATTAAAATAACTACAATAATTGTAATAAGTATTTCCAATCCCAATGCTTCTTGCAAAGTGCCCAATGTTTCGTTAATTAAATCGGTACGATCGTAATAGGGTACAATAGTAACTTGCGAAACCGTTCCGTCTTTTAATGTTTTAGAAGGCAAACCGGGAGCTATTTCGTTTATTTTGCTTTTTACATTATTAATTACCTCCAAAGGATTGGCACCATAACGAGCCACCACTACGCCCCCCACAGCTTCTGCCCCGGATTTATCCAAAACACCTCTGCGTGTAGCCGGTCCCACATTTACTACGGCTATATCTTTAATACGAATAGGTACATTATCTACAGATTTTACCACCGCATTTTCAATATCTTCAATAGATTTTACATAGCCTAAACCTCTAACAAAATACTCGGCAAGGTTTATTTCCAAAGTTTGAGCTCCAATATCTAAATTACTTTCCTTTACGGCTTTCATCACTTGGCTAAGGGTAATGCCATAGCCCCGCATCTTATCGGGTATTACATCTACCTGATACTCTTTTACAAAACCACCAATAGAAGCCACCTCTGAAACGCCCGAAGCAGAAGATAAACCAAAGCGAACATAAAAATCTTGTATAGAACGCAGCTCCTGCAAATCCCAGCCACCGGTGGGGTTTCCATTTTCATCTCGCCCCTCAAGTGTGTACCAAAAAATTTGACCCAATGCCGTAGCATCGGGGCCTAATGTGGGTTGTACACCATCCGGTAAAAGATTGGCAGGAAGTGAATTTAGTTTCTCTAAAATGCGACTTCTACTCCAATAAAATGCTACATCTTCATCAAAAATAATGTAGATACTGGAAAAGCCAAACATGGAATTGCTACGAATGCTTTTTACCCCCGGAATACCCAACAATGAAGAAGTTAACGGATAAGTAATTTGGTCTTCCACATCTTGTGGCGACCGCCCCGTCCACTTAGTGAAAACAATTTGTTGGTTTTCGCCAATATCGGGAATGGCATCTACGGCTACGGGATCTCGTGGCAAGCTATTGACACCTAAATCAAAAGGAGCCACAACAATTCCCCAGCCAATAAAAAGCAACAATAATAGCCAAGCAACAAGTTTATTGTCTATAAAAAATTTGATTATTTTATTTAACATATTTTTATCAATTAACAATTAGGAATGGACAATTTGCAATAAAAAGTTGTCCGATTACTTGCTTAAACAGTTGAACAATTATCTATATATAAATTGAACGGATAATTGAGATACTGCTAATTGTTAATTGAATCAAATAAGGAATGTTTGATAAAGTGTCTGAACATCTTTATCATTCAATGGAGGGCTATACTGTTTGTATAAAGGATAATTTACTTCTTGTGTGTTAGCTACAATAAAATTTGTAACAAAGGCGTATATAAAACTTAATTGTACATTTTGCGGAGTAACTGTAGTATTCGCAGGCTCGTTTAAATCCGAATTATTAATCAATAAAGATTCACTATGGCAACACTTACTTTTTACTATGTTTTCGGCATTATTTTGCGTACACTTATTTTGCTTTTCATTACACGTTTTAGCTTTACTAAAAAAGCTAACATTCTTCACTTTGTTTTTACAATAATGTACATCCATAGAGAAGCCTGTTGAAGACAACATCAACAAGAAAAGCATTAAAAAACTTGTAATTCTATGAAAAAAACTTGTTTTCATTAGCAACAAATGTAGCAAATAATTTTAAAAATACTACAAACCACACTTTTTTTTAACGTAAATTAAACAGCTTAATTTATCCCGGAAATTTCATTCTATAACCAATTTTAATTTTCCCTTCACTTATATTTCTCAGCTTTTTCTTAAGCATTTTACGCTTTAAAGGTTTTAAGTGGTCGGTAAATAAAATGCCCTCTATGTGGTCGTATTCATGCTGAATTACTCGGGCTGTTAAGCCGTCAAACTCTTTAATGTGTTCTTTAAAATCTTTATCAAAATACTTTATTTTGATATTGCTTTTTCTTGACACATTTTCTCTAATATCGGGAATACTTAAGCAACCTTCTTCAAACTCCCATTCTTTTCCTGTTTCTTCTAAAATAGTGGCATTTATAAAGGTTTCTTTCACTCCTTTGTGTTCTTCTCCCTCTTCCATCATCAGTCTGCTGTCTATAATAAATAAACGGATATCTAAGCCTATTTGTGGTGCGGCAAGACCTACTCCGTTAGCATGCTCCATGGTTTTTTCCATGTTTTTTATTAACTCTTGCAGTTTAGGATAATCCTTATCTATTTCTTTCCCTACTTTTTTTAATATAGGATCGCCAAAAGCTACTATTGGTAAAATCATATTCTATTTTTCAGTTGTAAAAACGATTGTAAAATAAGTGTAGCACTTATTTCATCTACTAATTCTTTTTGTTGTCTTTTTTTCTTTTTCATACCACTTAATACCATACTTTGCACTGCCATTTTAGAGGTAAAACGCTCATCCATCCAATGCAGTTTCTTATTGGGAAACATTTCTTGTAGTTTTACTGCAAATTGTTCTATTTCTTCTGCCACTTGCGATTTTGTATTATCTAAATTCTTAGATTCGCCTACTACAAAGGCTTCTACATTTTCTTTTTCGCAATACTGCTTTAAAAATGAAAAAATATCTTTATTGGCAACAGTAGGCAATCCTGTACATATTATTTGCAAAGGGTCTGTTACAGCCACTCCCACTCTTTTCTTTCCATAATCTATTGCCAGTATTCTTGCCAACTCTATTTAGTGTTTATTTAATATTGTATCTAAAAAAGTATTGCAAAATTAATCATAATTTTCAGCAAATAAAAAAGGCTCTTACAGTGTGAAGAGCCTTTATATATTTTTTAGTTAGGAATTTATTATCCTAATAATTCTTTAGCTTGTTCTATCCACTCGCCCCATTGTTCCGGGCTTGTCATAGCATCGCCATGCTCAGCTTCAAGTTTTTCGGCTTTCTTTAAAGTTAAGCCTGCTAAATCAGCATAAGTATAAATACCCATTGAGTTTAATCTTTTTTCAAAAGCCGGACCTATACCATTAACTTTTTTCAAATCATCTCCTTTTGCTTCTTTTTTAGCTTTTGCTTTTTTAGGTGCTTCTGTTTTTGCTTCTTCTGCCACTGGTGCAGGAGCTTCAGCTTTTACTGGAGCATCTTCTTTTTTAGGAGCTACTTTCTTTGTTTTTTTAGCTACTTCTTCTACTACTGCATTTTCATCTACAGGCAATATAGATATATATTTTCTATTTCCTTTAGAACGTGTAAATGTAACTATACCAGCTTCTTTAGCAAAAATTGTATGGTCTTTACCTATTCCTACACCTAATCCCGGATGAAATTTAGTACCTCTTTGACGTACTATAATATTGCCCGGTATAGCAGTTTGACCACCAAATAATTTTACGCCTAATCGTTTACTTTCCGATTCACGTCCGTTTCTTGAACTACCTTGTCCTTTCTTGTGAGCCATTGTTTTGTCTTTTTATATTTCTTACGAAATTTTATCAATTGATATTTTAGTTAAATATTGTCTATGACCATTTTTAACTCTATATCCTTTTCTTCTTTTCTTTTTGAAAACAATTACTTTGTCTCCTTTAAGATGTTCTACAATTTTAGCAGAAACTTTAGATTTTAAAATAGGTGTGCCTACACTTACTTTATCTCCGTCTGCTTTTAAAAGCACTTGATCAAAATCAACTTTATCGCCTTCTTTGCCTTCTAATCTATGTACAAAGATTTCTTTTCCTTCTTCTACTTTAAATTGTTGACCTGCTATTTCTACTATTGCGTACATTCTAATTTAATTTTGGCTTGCAAAGGTAAATGTTTTCTATTAAAAATGAAAATTATTTTTCAAATTATTAAATCTGTTCAAAAAAATAGCATTCATCCATATAAATAACCATTATTTATCTACGTATTTTTCCGTATTTTAATGCCTTTATTGCTATTTTTCTAATGTATTGCTTTATATTTGGTACGAAACTAATCAAAAAAACCCATGAAAAATTTATTAAGCCTTTTTTTAGTAGCTATTATTTTCCTTTTTGCTTGTAATACAAGAAGTAAATCCACAGCCTTTAGTGCCGATTCTTTTACCTTTAATATATATACACCTTATAAAGACAAACCAAATATCAAAGAATTTCAGGTAATTGTTTCTAAAGATGGAAGAAATGATACCATTTATATAAATGACTCTAATGCTTTTAAACTATTTTTTAACACCGCCACTCAAAATTTAGAATACGAAAAAGTAAATGAGCTAAATAATGAAATTAAATTTTATTCAATTACGGATATGGCTAACGGATTTCTTAGTAAGCCAGTTCTTTCTGTTAAAAATATAGAGGGAGAAAAAATTGAATATGCTATTTATGGTGAAGCAAATTTGCTTGATAATACTAAGGAAAAAGATGGTAAACTGAAAACTTTTAGTAATAATGATGATGTACATAAAATTCTTGGCGATTCTAGTATTCTTGATAATACACTTATTGAAATAAAAACAGACTTTAAAAAAGTATTAGGAGATTCTAGCATATTGGACAACACTTTAAGTAATTATAATGGTGATGAACTATATATCATTCTTGGAGATTCAAGCATACTGGATAATACCGTTGCTGAAATGGTTGAAGATCTTAAAAAAGATAATGAAAGTTTAAACAATATAGATGATGCAACTTTAACCCAATATGTAAAAGAAGAAATTAGAGATTGGCTTACAGCTTATACTCATTTTGGTGTAAACCTAAAATATCCTGTTTATATAAGTGTTAAATATGACACTGACGGAAACTCTTATTTCCAGCTAAATTATGATGCTTCAAACTATCTGCTTAGCAAAACAATTGGTAGCGAAAATAGATTATACCGAAATAACGCTAAATTTACCAACATAGGTAGATAATAGAATAGGTTATTTTAAGATTATGACTATTCAATAATTTATACTTTAAGATAGCATCTTAGGACGCTTAAGTAATTTTAGTTACAGTTTGTATCCTTTTTACCTTTGTCTTGACACAAAGGTAACCAAAAGTCAAGACTGTAATCAAAAACACTAAAATGCTACAAAACAGACGATGACAAATTAATGTATGCTCAATTTCAGTTTTCCTAAAGTATTTTTACTCGGAGGAGCATACTAATTTGTCTATCCGTATTTTTATAAAAACCGCTTATGGTTGATGTCTGTTTTACATCATTTCTTAACGTATTTTTGATTAAGGTCAGATAAAAAGTGCACCTTGAGTTTGTAAGCGGAACACCCATTAACCGAAAACTCCGTAAAAAATTAAACTGTTTGAAGAACGGAGTGATGATTTTTTTGAACTAAAAGTTCAAAAAAATCATCATATCAGGGGCGTCATTCCGTAAAATTTTGTAGTGAAACGGAAAAATTTGTGCGGAATCCCAAATTCCTTTTACGAAAACAATTATTAAATAGATGTTCCGAACACCTGTGAGATTTTAAAGGGTCGCTGAAAACTTAGTGCGATTCCCTGACTGCCGTCAGGCAAGTTTTGTAACTTTTCTACTAAAGAAAAGTTAATATAAAATACTTCATGGGTATCTTTCCGGATAGTCATATCCAATTGTTAATGTGAAATAGTCTAAACTATTTTGAATTAATGCCGTTAGATTAATATGTTTAACAAAATAAGGCGAAGCCGAGATTGGACTATTACATTATTTTAAGATTGATTTAAACGTTTTTTAAACAAGTGTAAAATTTTTCTTATACACTTTTTGTATATCTTCATTTTGAAGCTTGGCACTTAACCATAAATCAATTAAATCTTTGCCTATTTTAAAATCTGTCAAACTACCTAATTCTGCTTGTATTTCTTCAAATACTTTTTTCTTTTCTAACTGCCCTGTATTTATAAGTTTATTTATCAATCTTAAAAACACTTTGTGGTCTTCATTAGTATCTGGTCTTCTGGTATATGCTCTAATTAAAGATTCTGCAAGTGTATAATTTTCTAATTCGTAATGGCAAATTATCTCCATTATTTTTACAAAGGCCTTTAAGTCAATTCTAACATTAGCTTTCACGCTCTGTATTTTATCTAACCATTCTAAAACTTCATAAAAATCTGATTTTATAAAATAAATGGTTGAAAAATTAAAATATAATGTCATTAAAGAAGCTTTGTTTATAGAATGAATAAATTCTTTTTCTAAAACTTTCATTTTCTTCAATTCATTATCAATATTATCAATATTACCTGTGTTTAATTTATATAATACAGAATAAATTAAGTAGTTTAATAAATACTCTCGCCTTGTATTATCATTATCTATTTTTATTTTTTCTATTTCAGCTATTTGTCTTTTTAGCTCTTCAAATTTTGAATTTCTAAATAGAGCATATAAAAAGTTAAAATAAAATATTAAATAGCTATAAGTATCTATGGCTATTCTTTTTTTATTCTTTTTGTAGCTGTTTACCATTTTCTCTCTGTAGATTAACTCCCTTTCATGATTACTGATTAAATTATTATAATTGGCATTTATTTTATACCAAAGAATATTAATTTTAAACGAATTTAATTGTAGCACTTGAGTTTCATCATATTTCTCTATCTCATTTTTCAATTCTTCAGTATGCTCATTTTTTACCGAAAAATTTAATCCCCTAACATATAAAAACACCTTATTATTTAGCACTTCTAATCTATTATACAAAGCATATTTATCTATCAAAGCCTCTTTTTCTTTATTATAGTTGTCAAAACCATTTTTAAATACATTAAAATCATGCAACTGAAAATACCCTCTTTCTGCTTCAAGAACTTCAAGCTGAGCGTTATAAAGTTCATACTCTTCCGCTACTTCCTTAGCTTTTTGAATTTTTTTCCATTGCTCTTCTATTAAATTCTTCTTCTTCAAAAAATTGTACTCTCTCAGTAGCTCATTTACTATATCTTCTGCCCTATTCTCATCTATATCTCTCATGCACTTAAGTATTAAGTCTTTTAAATACTTTTTACTTTGTGCTAAATTTTTTACGGTATTCTTATTTTTCAGCTTTTTGCTTAGTATTTTTTCATCATACTCATCCATTTTAGATAGCACATCAAACAACTCAACATAATTATTATCCTTACTATTGGCATTAGAAACATATCTTTTAAATAATCTTTTTTCTGTGGTGGTTAAACTAATAACAAGTTCATGTAGTCTATCTGTTTTTTTCATTTTTTGTGTTTAAATTATTAGCAAATAAAATCATAAAAGATTGATTGTCAATATTTTAGATAAACAATTATTTAATCTAACTTATTATTTAACTCTCTTTATTGGTTTAAATATACAATTATCTTGAAATATTTTTGAAACATAAACAAAAACACCATAGACATGATAACTAAAAGAGAAAAAGAAATAATACGAGAAGTAGCTGAAGGTTTATCTACAAAAGAAATAGCAGATAAGCTATATATAAGTGAAAGAACAGTGGAAACTCATAGAAAAAATATAATAGATAAACTGGGATTAAGTAATTTTTACAGCGTAATTACTTACTCTTTTAGAAACGAAATATTAAACTAACTAACCAACTTTCATTTTCGTCTTTGTGTTGTGTGAAAAAGCTTTCTCTTTAGAGAAGGCTTTTTCTATTTTAAATTGACATTTAGTATTACGAATACTGCTTTTATTCATTAATTAAACCGGCAATAATTAATTGATAATCAATTGATTAAATGAAAATAATTCTTCTTTGGTTTTTTATTTACATCCAAAGTTTGGTTTTAGCAATACTCAAATGGTAAGTAATTTTATACCGATTAGGAATATATAATAGTCCAATCTCGGCTACGCCTTATTGTACTAAATATATTGCTCTATCGGCATTTACCATTGTAAAACACAAAATAGATTAATCTATTTTGTGTTGACAATTGGTATTACATTATCAAATTATTAAAAAGACGAAAACCAATTATGAAAACTAAAATTTTATTGTTTTACCCATATAAGTAATCTTTTCAACAATAAAAAAAACAATAAAATTTATAGAGGCTTCCATTAACTAACCTGGAAGCCTCTTTTTTTATTCTAAAACCTTGTTAATATTGGTTTATTATTCACTATTGTTTCTATTTTTTCTAAAATTTCAGGTGTTAAAACTGCCTGCACTTCTAAAGATTTAAGATTTTCTTTAAGCTGGCTTTCCTTAGTAGCTCCCAAAATAACGGTACTTACATTTTCATTTTTTAAACACCACGCTATTGACAGATTGGTTAAGCTTACGCCTAAATTATCAGCTAAATTTTTAAGCTGCTGAACTTTATTTTTATTTTCCTCTGTCCAAACTCTCTCTTTTATCCAGCTTAAACTTTCTATTTCCATACGGCTTCCTTTAGGAATACCATTCAAATATTTTCCTGTAAGCACGCCACTTGCCAAAGGCGACCAAATAGTAGTACCCAAACCAAAATTTTTAAACAAAGGCAAAAATTCATTTTCCATTTTCTCTCTATGTAGCAAATTATACTGCGGTTGCTCCATTGTAGGGCCTATTAAATTATACTTTTCAGCCACTAAATGAGCTTCTGTTATCTGCTGGGCTGTCCACTCGCTGGTGCCCCAATACAAAATTTTGCCCTGCTGAATTAAATTATGCATAGTCCACACTGTTTCGGCAATGGGCGTATTTGCATCCGGACGATGACAGAAAAATAAATCTAAATAGTCAACTTGCAGTCTTTTTAATGCCGCATGGCAAGCTTCTACCACATGCTTACGCATTAAACCTTTTAAATTAGGACCATCTCCGCCCCAAAAAACTTTACTTGAAACCACATAGCTACTCCTATTCCATCCCATTTTGTTTAGTATTTTGCCCATTACTTCTTCACTTTTTCCGCTGGCATATACCTCTGCATTATCAAAAAAATTAACACCATTTTCGTAAGCCAATTTCATTAAGTTTTCGCTGTTTTGATAGTCTATTTGACTACCAAATGTTACCCAACTTCCAAAAGATAATGCACTTACTTGCAATCCTGAATTACCTAATCTTCTATATTCCATATTTTTTAATTATTTATTTTAACATCTTTTTAAAGGAAAAAGTAGCAAACTTATTTATAAGCTCTTTTAATGTTATTACATTTGCTACCATGTTCAAATTTACCAAAGATTATATTAATTCGCTACAAACGATAGAGGATTATAACATTTTTTTCAAAAAGATAGTTGAAAAAGAAATTACAGAAGCTCCATACAGCGATGATGGATTTTATGCTTATACCGAAGCTAATTTTAAAAGAATTAACTCCTTAAAAACTAAAATTGATTTAGATAAAAAGCTTTATAATGCTTTGCAAGAAGTAAGTAATTGGCATTTTGTGTTAATTACAGAGCCTTGGTGTGGCGATGCTTCTTTTGCTCAGCCAGTAATAGAAGCTGTAACTGTGGCAGGAGATTTAAACCTTAAAATAGCTATAAGAGATAAAAATGAAAATTTAATAAATGCTTTTTTAACTAACGGAGGAAAATCTATACCTATTTTTATTGCTTTAGATGAAAACCTAAATTATAAATTTCATTGGGGACCCAGACCAAAACCACTGCAAGAAGAAGTAGTTGAATTTTTAAAAACTAAACCTTCTGTAGAGGAAAAAATAAAAATGGCACACCTTTGGTATTTAAAAGATAAAGGTAAAACCTTTCAGCAAGAATTATTAGACCTTATAAAACAACATAAATAGTGAATAACAACATAGAAAAAACTTCTGAAATAAAAATAAAAGTGGGTTTAGATAAAGCCAACATTCCCATAGATTTAAAATGGATGGCTACGGATAGTGAACACCAAAATCTTAACGACTGCAAAGTAGTAAATTTATCTATTTGGGATCCCAGAGAAAACAACTCTTTAGGCATAAACCTATGGACTACAGATGTACGTGTAGAAGAAATGCACTCTCATTATTTTAGAACATTAATGAATTTAACAAACAGCTATGTGCAAGCTACAAACAATCCTTTTGCTAAAGATATGCTTAAAGAATTTGTAGAAAACTTAGCTAAAAAAACTTCCGATTGGGAAGAAAATAAAGAACAAAATAAATAGTATGAAAAAGATAGCAATTTTAATAGTTGGTATATTGGTTTCTAATATCCTTTTTGCACAAAAAATAGAACATAAAATAACCGTAACTGCACCGCAGCTGGCTAATGAAACTATGCTTTTAGCCTATCACTATGGCAAAAAACAATACATTTCCGATACTTTTCAATTTGACAAGAAAGGAAAATTGGTAATGGAAGGCGAAGAACCAATGCACCACGGTGTTTATTTGGCTGTTTTTCCAAAATTTGGCAATAGATATTTTGAATTTTTAGTAAAAGGTCAGTTTTTTGACATAACCTTAGCCGATACTTCGCAACTTAACAAGCCTACTTTTAAAAATTCGCCAGATAATGATTTGTTTTATGCCGATATGAATAAAATGGCTGATATAAGAAAACAAAGTCAGGAACTGGAAGCTAAGGTAAAAAGTAGCCAAGGTGCTGCAAAAGAAAAATATGAGGCAGAGCTTAAAAAATTAAATAATGATTTTATAGGCTACAGAGAAAAACTAATGGAAACTAATAAAAATCTTTTTTATGCAGATTTATTGGGAATGATGCGAGAAATAGACCTACCGGACGCACCTGAAAGTATGACAGAAGATGAACAAAATAATTTCCGCTTTGAGTATTTTAGAAAGCACTATTGGGATTACACCAATTTTAGCGAAGAAGGTATAATACGCACTCCTATTTTTGAAGGAAAATTACTTGACTATTTTGATAAATACACTGTAAAACTGCAAGATTCTGTAATAGTAGCTTGCGATTATGTGCTAAAAAAAGCAGAGCAAAACGATAAAGTTTTTCAGTATGTTTTAGTTACACTTTTAAACAAATATGCCAATAGCAAAGTTATGGGCGATGATGCTGTATATGTACATTTGGTTAACAACTACTATGCAACAGACAAAGCATGGTGGACAGACGAAGAAACCGTTAATAAAATGAAAGAACGTGCCGGAGCATTAGAACCTATTTTAATAGGCAAAATATCTCCGGACTTAAACCTAAGAGATACTACTGTTACTAATTTTGTAAGATTGCACTCAGTTGAAAGCGATTATACCATTATATTTATATGGGATCCGGATTGTGGACACTGCAAAAAAGCAGCTCCTGTTTTAAAGAAATTTTACGACAAGCATAAAAATGACGGCATAAAAGTATATGCTATAACTACTGTAAGTATAGAGGAATTAGACAAATGGAAAAAGTTTATTAGAGAAAATGATTTAAACTTTATAAACGTAGGCGATTTATATCATCAAACAAAATTTAGAGATTTATACGACATAAGTAGCACACCGCAAATTTTTATTTTAGACAGCAAAAAAGAAATTATTGCTAAAAGATTAGGTGTAGAACAATTAGAAAACTTCTTTCATCAATACTTAAAAATTAAAGATGATGCCCGATACAACAATTTTGAATTTAAAAAAGTAGAACCTTTAGAAGAAGGACATAATGAGCATGACGGACATGGGCATTAATTTTTTTTATTAGCTTTTATTTCTGCTACTCGTGGCACGACTTGAAGTCGTGCCACGAGTATTTCCCCCACAGTCGGCTTCCTTTTCATTACGACCAACAAGAGATTGCTTCACTTCGCTCGCAAAGACGAACCCGCATGAGTGCGTCTTTGCGAGTGAGGCACGAGCGAAGCAAACTTTATAAATCTATTTGTCTATCCTCTCAAAATCTATTTCTATCTAAAAAATATTTTACTCTCACATATATAAGCTATTATATTTTACCGTATATTTATAAAAAAATATACAGCCATGAAAAATATAATTTTTCTATTCGTTCTTGCATCTCTATCTCTTTTATCGTGCAATAAAGAAACCACTCCCGATAAAAATATACCTGAAATAAACACCAAGCACAAAAGTTTGGTAGCAGCTTCTAATGATTTTGGCGTTGATTTATACAAAACAACTGTACAAAATGAAAATGAAGATGCCAATATTATTCTATCGCCTTTAAGTGTAAGCATGGCTTTTGGTATGCTTATAAATGGAGCAGAAGGAAACACCAAAACAGATATACTCAACACCCTGCATTTGGGTATTGATGAAACGGAAAGCAACCAAACTTGCAGAGATTTATTAGATTTTTTGCCCAATGTAGATACCGATGTGCAATGCGATATAGCAAATTCAATATGGTATAGAAACGGATTTAATGTGCTTCAAGAATTTATAGATGATAATCAGCAGTATTTAGATGCCGAAGTGCAGGGTTTAGATTTTGAAAATCCTAATGCAAAAGATATTATAAATGAATGGGTTTATAATAATACCAATCAAAAAATAGACGGCATTATAGATGAAGTACGTCCCGACCATGTAATGTTTTTAATAAACGCCATTTACTTTAATGCCGCATGGAATGAAGAATTTGAAACACAACACACTTACCAAAGTAATTTTACTACAAATAACGGTAATCAAGTTCCTGTAGATATGATGCACAGCAGTGCTATTGATTTTGGATATTACCAAAACAATAATGTGGAAGTAGTTGATTTACCCTACGGTAATACTAAAAAATATCATTTTACGGCTATTTTGCCTAATGGAAATAATACCATTAGTCAGTTAAGCAACCAAATAAATATGACTGATGTAAATAATTGGGTTGCAGACTTAGAAACAGGACATGGATTAACTATTGATATGCCCAAATTTGAATTAGAATATGAAAAAGGACTTAAACAAATACTAAGCGACATGGGTATGGGTATTATTTTTAACCCTGATGCCGATTTTAGCGGAATTGACGGAGCAAGAGATTTGGCAGTATCGGATGTTAGACACAAAACTTATATGAAAGTTAATGAAGAAGGTACGGAAGCTGCTGCTGTAACTTCTATAGATATAGTGGTTACTTCCCTTCCGGCAGGAGTTTATATTAATCGTCCGTTTATATTGCTAATAAGAGAAGAAACTACGGGTGCTATTTTATTTATAGGTAGAATAAATAATCCTACTGAGTAGTCCTTTTTTCTGTAACGTAAAGTTTACCTCTTATCATCATTAGTATTCCTACTGCTACAAAAAACAAGCTTAACCACTGAGTATTTGTAAACGGACCAAAAAAAACATCAGGTTCTTTTACAAACTCAATAATAAATCTTCCGCCTAAAAACATAATGCCAAAAAGAGCTGTTAAAAAGCCATCTTTTAATTTTCGGGTAGAAAATAAATACCAAAATGTAAGAAAGCATATTAAATACCAAAAGGCTTCGTATAACTGCACTGGATGGCGGGGCAAAAGCAATGAATCTTTCAATGGGAAAACCATAGCCCAAGGTAAATCTGTTGGTTTACCGTATAATTCGCTATTCATAAAATTTCCTAAGCGAATAAAAACAGATGATAAGGCAGAAACTATAGCTACTTTATCTAAAATCCAAAGGAAAGTAAACTCTTTATACTTTTTTATAAAAAGTAAAATACAACACATAACACCCAGCATAGCTCCATGGCTTGCCATACCGCCATTCCAAATTTCAAATATTAAAAAAGGTCTGGCTAAAAACTCGTGCCAATGGTAATAAAGCACATCAAATATTCTTGCTCCCAATATGGCTCCAATAAATAAATACTGAATTAATAAAACTGCATAATGCTCTGATTTTCCCTCTTTTTTTAAAATAATTTTAGCTAAAAAATAAGAAGCTATTATAGAAAGCGACCAAGTTAAACCATACCAAGACAGGCTAATTACTCCAAAATCTATAGCAATGGGATTGGGCCGCCAAACAATAAAATTTAAAATATTAGAACCTGCAACGGCCATAAAGCAATAAATTTATTCTACTTTAAAAACTTAAAGTTTTTGCCGGGATAATAAGCTGTATCGCCAAGCTCCTCCTCTATTCTTAACAGTTGGTTGTATTTTGCCATTCTATCTGTTCTGCTGGCAGAGCCTGTTTTTATTTGCCCTGTATTTAAAGCCACTGCTAAATCGGCTATGGTAGTATCTTCTGTTTCGCCAGAGCGATGGCTCATAACTGAGGTATATTGATTTTTTGTAGCTAAATTAACGGCATTTATCGTTTCTGTTAAACTGCCTATTTGGTTTACTTTTATCAATATAGAATTAGCAATTTTTTCATCTATTCCTTTTTGTAGTCTATTGGTGTTGGTTACAAATAAATCATCACCTACCAACTGAATTTTATTCCCAATTTTATTAGTAAGTGCTTTCCAGCCAGCCCAATCGTCTTCGTCCATACCATCTTCTATTGAAACTATTGGATATTTTTTTGTCCAATCTGCCCAATAACTCGCCATCTCTTCACTGCTTAATTTTCTATTATCTGACTTATGGAAATGATAAACTTTTTCTTTCTTATCATAAAACTCCGAAGCTGCCGCGTCCATGGCTATAAATATATCTTCGCCAGGTTTATATCCGGCTCTTTCTATTGCCGTTAATACGGTTTCTATAGCCTCTTCATTGCTTTTAATATTTGGAGCAAAACCTCCCTCATCGCCTACATTTGTAGAATATCCTTTACTGTGCAATACTTTTTTAAGATTATGAAATATATTCACTCCTTTGTGTAATGCCTCGCTAAAAGTATCGGCACCGAATGGCATAACCATAAATTCTTGAAAATCTATACTATTATCGGCATGGCTTCCACCATTTAAAATATTCATCATAGGCACAGGAAGCGTATTGGCATTAACACCTCCTACATATCTAAAAAGTGGCTGATTACTTGCCGTAGCCGCTGCTTTTGCCACCGCCATGGATACAGCCAAAATAGCATTTGCTCCAAGTTTGCCTTTATTGACTGTTCCATCAGCTTTTATCATTAAGCTGTCTATTAAATTTTGCTCAAAAACGCTAACACCTATTATTTCTTCCGCTATTGTTTCATGTATATTTTCAATAGCTTTTCTCACACTTTTCCCTAAGTAATAGTTTTTATCTCCATCTCTTAGTTCTACGGCTTCGTGCACACCTGTAGATGCCCCACTGGGTACTGCCGCTCTGCCAAAAAATCCATCTTCGGTTATTACATCTACTTCAACAGTTGGGTTTCCTCTTGAATCTAAAATTTGTCTTGCTCTTATGTCTATTATTAGGCTCATTTTTGTAATGATTAATTTTTAGTGGTTAATTTTTAATTCTTTCAACCTGACAGGTTTTTATTTTTAAGGTTTATTATTTTCCATTAATTCTTCAAATCTATCAAACAAATATCTTGAATCGTGAGGCCCGGGAGAAGACTCCGGATGATATTGCACAGAAAATGCCGGCTTATTTTTAATAGCAATTCCCTCTATAGTATTATCGTTTAAATTTACGTGAGTAATCTCCACAGTACTGCTACTTTCTATATCTTCTCGGCTCACTTCAAAACCATGATTTTGAGAAGTAATTTCACATTGTCCTGTTTTAATGTTTTTTACAGGATGATTTATTCCCCTGTGTCCGTGGTGCATTTTATAGGTGCTTATGCCATTAGCTAAAGCCAGTAACTGATGTCCCAAACAAATACCGAATAATGGTTTATTATTGTCCATTACTTTTTTTACGGTATCAATAGCATAAGTTGCCGGAGCGGGGTCGCCAGGACCATTAGAAATAAAATATCCATTTGGATTGAATGTTTCCATTTCTTCAAAAGAAGTTTTGGCAGGGAAAACTTTGATATAAAAATCTCTTGCTCCCATTATTTTTAGCATATTTTGCTTTATACCCATATCTAAAGCTGCCACACGGTATTTTGCATTTTCATTGCCTACGGTATAAGCCTGTGCTGTAGATACTTTAGAAGCCAATTCTAAACCGTCCATATTGGGTGCTTTGTGCAGTTCTGCTTTCAATTTATCTATAGTATCCAGCTCTGACGAAATAATACAATTCATAGCACCTTTATCTCTAACATGTGTAACCAATGCCCGCGTATCTATATTGCTAATGCCTACAATTTTATTGTCTATAAAAAATTGCTCTAAAGATTCTTCTGTTTGCAGTCTTGAAAATCTTTCAGAGAAATTTCTACATATCATCCCGGAAATTTGCACTTTCCCCGATTCCATTTCTTTATCTATAGATCCATAATTTCCTATGTGTACATTGGTCATTATAACTATTTGCCCATAGTATGATGGATCGGTAAATACTTCTTGGTAGCCGGTCATTCCTGTATTAAAACATATTTCGCCATAGGTAGTTCCTTTTAATCCGAAAGATAAACCTTCATAGTAAGTTCCATCGTCTAAAAGTAAAAATGCTTTGTCTGTAGAGCTCATATTTTCAATATTTTGGCGAAATTAAGGCTAATTATTTTTAAGTTCAACCAATTTATTAAGATGATATAAACAAAAAGGGATAAACGCTGTGTTTATCCCTTTTGTATATTTTAATTTGTTCAAAATCTTATTCTTCAGATTTTGTTTCTTCTGCCGATGCTTCAGGAGCTTCTTTAGCAGGTGCTTCTTCTTTTTTAGCTTCTGTAGTAGTAGCTTCAGCTTTTTTACTTCCGCCTCTTCTGCTTCTTCTTGTTTTAGATTTACGGTCTTCTTTAGCTTGAGTGTAAATGGTATTAAAATCTACAAACTCAATCATAGCCATTTCAGCACCATCGCCCGGTCTAAATCCTGTTTTAATAATACGTAAGTAGCCTCCCGGTCTGTCTCCAATTTTAGGTGCTACTACCTCAAACAATTCTTTAGAAGCTTGCTTGCCATGTGCGTTGCTACCTAAGTAAGAATATACCACACGTCTGTTGTGTGTTGTATTCTCTTTTGATTTTGTAACTACAGGCTCAACAAATTTTCTTAATGCCTTAGCTTTAGCTAAAGTGGTAAAAATTCTTTTGCTTATAATTAAAGAACTTGCCATGTTTGACAACATAGCATTTCTATGTGCAGTTTTTCTTCCTAAATGATTAATTTTCTTAGCGTGTCTCATTGCCTCAAGTTATCTATAAATTTTTATAATTATTTCTCGTCTAATTGATATTTTGAAATATCCATGCCAAAGCTTAAACCTTTTTCTATCAGCATAGCTTCTATTTCTACTAATGATTTTTTACCAAAATTTCTGAATTTTAATAAGTCATTTGTATTAAATCTTACCAACTCTTCTAAGCTGTTAATTTTAGCCGCTTTTAAGCAGTTGTATGCTCTAACTGAAAGATCTAAATCTTCTAAATTAGTTTTTAATAGCTTTCTCATTTGAAGTACGTGCTCATCTACTATATCATCTTGATGGCTGTCAAAATCTTCAAAAGTTATATTCTCGTCAGACACTAACATTAAGTGCTGAATTAATATTTTAGCTGCTTCTTTAACCGCATCTTCCGGGTGGATAGTGCCGTCTGTAGTAACTTCAAGGTTTAAAGCTTCATAGTCTGTACGTTGTTCTACACGTGTATTTTCTATTGTGTATTTTACATTTTTTATTGGTGTAAAAATAGAATCTACAGCTATAAAACCTACAGGCTCATCTTCAAACTCATGCTCTTCAGCAGCTACGTATCCTTTGCCTCTTTTTATAGTTAACTCTACTTCTAAAGTAACTACAGGCTCTAAATTGCATATTACTAACTCCGGATTCATAACAGAATAAACATTAGTATGTTTTTCTATATCGCCAGCCGTAAATTGCTCTTTATTTTTAATGGTTAAAAAGATTTTGTCAGATTCATTTTCGTCATCTAACACTTTCTTTAAACGTACTTGTTTTAAGTTTAATATTATTTCTGTTAAATCTTCTAATACACCTCTTACCGTAGAAAACTCATGTTCTACACCGCTTATTTTAACGCCTACAATAGCATATCCTTCTAAAGAAGATAACAATACTCTTCTTAACGAATTACCAACTGTAACACCAAAACCCGGTTCCAAAGGTTTAAATTCAAAGATACCTTCAAAGTCAGTAGCCTTTTGTAATAATATTTTATCTGGTTTTTGAAATGATAATAATCCCATTTGATAATTTTTATTTTATTATTTAGAGTAAAGTTCAACTATTAATTGTTCGTTAATGTTTTCAGGTATAAGTTCTCTTTCCGGCAAAGAAATTAATCTACCTTTCATGGCATGAGGGTCAAATTCTAACCACTCAAATTTGCTTGTTGTAGCTCCTATAGAAGCTTTAATTGGCTCTAATGATTTAGAACGCTCTCTCACTTCTACTACATCTCCGGGACGTAATTGGTAAGAAGGGATATTTACAACATCGCCATTAACAAGAATATGTTTGTGTCCTACAAACTGACGTGCTTGCGAACGTGTAGAAGCTATACCTAAACGGTAAACTACGTTGTCTAATCTTGCTTCTAACATTTGCAATAATATTTCACCTGTTACGCCATCTTTACGAGATGCTTTTTCAAAAACATTTCTAAACTGACGCTCTAACAAGCCGTAGATGTATTTAGCTTTTTGCTTTTCTTTAAGCTGCACACCATAGTCAGATAAAGATTTTCTTCTTCTTGAAGAACCGTGTTGCCCCGGGGCATATTTTCTTCTATCAAAGTATTTATCTTCTCCGTAGATTGCTTCGCCAAATTTTCTTGCTATTTTGGTTTTTGGACCTATATATCTTGCCATTGTATCTTCTTTCTTGTCTTTAAATTAATTATACTCTTCTTCTTTTAGGAGGACGACATCCATTGTGAGGTATTGGAGTTGTATCTTTTATTAAAGTAACTTCTATACCACTTGCTGCCACAGTTCTTATAGCAGACTCTCTACCTGAGCCCGGTCCTTTTACAAACACTTCTGCTTTTCTCATTCCTGCATCATAAGCTGTTTTTGCTGCATCTTCTACTGCTACTTGTGCTGCATAAGGTGTGTTCTTTTTAGAACCTCTAAAGCCGGCTTTACCTGCCGAACCCCAAGAAATAGTTTCTCCTTGGCTGTTTGCAAATGTTACAATTATATTGTTAAAAGTAGCTTTTATGAATACTTTTCCTTCATTTCCTACTTTTACGCTATTCTTTTTAGCTTTTCCTTTTGCAGTGGTTTTACCCTTGCCAGTTCCTTTTTTAGTTGTAGCCATATCTTTTTACTCCTAATTATTATTATTTATTACTTAGTTGCTTTTTTCTTGTTAGCAACAGTTTTTCTCTTACCTTTTCTTGTTCTTGAATTATTCTTAGTACGCTGACCTCTTAAAGGCAAGCCTTTTCTATGACGTATTCCTCTATAACATCCAATATCTTGAAGACGTTTAATGTTTAACTGAATTTCTGATCTAAGCTCACCTTCTACTTTAATATTGTCGCCAATATGTTTATTAATGTTAGCTACGTCATCATCATTCCATTCGCTAACTTTTTTATTGGGGTCAATACCTACTGCCTCTAAAATTTCTTGTGCTCTGGTTTTGCCTATACCAAAAATGTATGTTAATCCTATAACACCTCTTTTATTTCTTGGTAAATCTGTTCCTGCTATTCTTGCCATTTGTTATAAATTTATCCTTGTCTTTGTTTAAATTTTGGATTCTTTTTGTTTATGATATATAAACGTCCCTTTCTTTTCACAACTTTACAATCAGCACTACGCTTCTTTATTGATGCTCTTACTTTCATAATTCTTGTTTTTTATTTATACCTATAGGTAATTCTTCCTTTATTCAAATCGTATGGCGACATTTCTACTGCAACTTTATCTCCCGGTAAAATTTTAATGTAATGCATTCTCATTTTACCGCTAATATGTGCTACAATTTCATGACCATTTTCTAACTGAACTCTAAACATTGCATTAGATAATGCTTCTGTTATTGTTCCATCTAATTTTATTAAATCTTGTTTTGCCATATTTATTTAACTACAATTTCTTGTAGATTTTTATTTTTTGCGATTTTTCTATCTATAACATCAAAATCGGTTAATAGTTCCGCTTTCTCTTTTTTAACTACAATGTCGTGTTCGTAATGAGCACTTACCTTGCCGTCTCTTGTTAAAATAGTCCAACCATCTTTATCTTGAACAACATGTCTTGTTCCCAAATTTATCATAGGTTCAATAGCTAAAACCATATTTTCTTTAAGTTTAGCTCCTTGCCCCCTTTTCCCATAATTAGGCACTTCCGGATCTTCATGAAGTGCTTTTCCAAGTCCATGTCCTACCAATTCTCTTACTACACCATAGCCGTGTTCTTTTTCACAGTATTGATGTATGGCAAAACCTATATCTCCAACTCGCTTACCTACTACAGCTTGTTCTATACCTAATTCTAATGATTTTCTGGTTACATGAAGTAGTTTTAGTACTTCTTCGCTTATTCCTTGCAAAGCAAATGTAAACGCTTGATCACCATAATATCCATTAAGTAAAGCACCGCAGTCTATAGATAAAACATCACCATCTTTAATTTCAACATTATTGGGTATTCCGTGTACTACAGCACTGTTCATTGAAAAACAAAGTGTATTGGGAAACCCATTATAACCTTTAAACCCCGGCTTAGCACCATGGTCTCTAATGTATTCCTCTGCTAATTTATCTATTTGCAAAGGAGTTACTCCCGGTTTTATGTGTGCTGAAATTTCAGCTAGTGTGTTGGAAACAAGTAATGAACTTTCACGAATTAATCCGATTTCTTCTTCTGTTTTTATCATTCTTTTAAATAGAAGCCCCAACACTATGTCTTCCTTTAAGTTTTGATCCTCCCTGCATTAAGCCATCGTAATGACGCATCATTAAATGACTTTCTATTTGTTGTAATGTATCTAAAATTACCCCTACCATAATTAATAAAGATGTACCTCCAAAAAAGTAAGCAAATCCTGTATTAACACCACCTATCATTGCAAATGCAGGTAAAATAGCTATAAATCCTAAAAATATAGAGCCCGGTAAAGTTATTCTTGACACTACCGTATCTATAAATTCTTCTGTATGTTTTCCGGGTTTAATGCCCGGTATAAATCCACCGTCTTTTTTAAGCTGGTCAGCTATCTGCTGCGGATTAACCACCATAGCGGTATAGAAATAAGTAAATACTACTACTAATAAGAATGTAAATATATTGTATAACAAACTCTTAGGATCATTAAATGAATTTACAAACCATCCACTTGCATTTTCTCCTGCTATAAACTGGTAAACCACAGAAGGCAAAAACATAATAGCTTGTGCAAATATTATTGGCATTACTCCCGATGCGTTTACTTTTAAAGGTAAATATTGTCTATTTCCTCCGGCTTGCATCATTTTGCCACCTTGCACTACATTTCTTTTAGCATATTGTATGGCTACTCTTCTTGTAGCTTGTACTAAAGCTATACTTACTAATATAATAATGAAAAGTATTACTAATTCAAATATAAATATTACTAAGCCTCCACCGCTGGCTCCAAATCTTGCAGTAAGTTCTGCTAAGAAAGAACCCGGCAAACCTGCCATAATACCAATCATAATTAATAATGAAATACCATTTCCTATTCCATTATCTGTAATTTTTTCTCCTAACCACATGGCAAATAATGTACCTGCGGTTAAAACTATCATGGCTGTAAGCGTAAACAATACCGGTGAAAATCCTTCTACTATGCTTATTCCATTATTATTTAAAAGAGTAAGGTATCCTGCACCTTGCACCATTGTTACAACTATTGTTAAATATCTTGTAATTTGGTTTATTTGGCGTGTACCACTCTCTCCTTCTTTCTGCAATTTTTGGAAATAAGGTACAGCTATAGTTAATAACTGTACGGCAATTGAAGCAGAGATATAAGGCATAATTCCTAATGCCATTATAGACGCTCTACTAAAAGCACCTCCCGCAAAAACATTTACCATTCCTAAAATACCATTTTGAGCCCTATCTGCTAAAGCGTCAAGGCTTGTAGGGTCAACACCAGGAATAACAATGTAAGAACCTATTCTATAAACCAATACTAATAGTAAGGTGTAAAGAATCTTGTTTCTAAGTTCTTCTATTGAAAAAATGTTTTTTATGGTTTCAATAAATTTCACAGTATCCGTTTATTTTATTTAATTTCTGTAAAACTTCCACCTGCTTTTTCAACTTTTTCTTGAGCTGATTTGCTGATAGCGTGTGCAGAAATATTTAATTTAGTTTTCAATTCGCCATTACCTAATACTTTAACTAATTTAGATTTTTGTATAATATTCTTCTCAGTTAAAAATTCTATATTAATGGTATCTACTTTATATTTATCGGCATAATATTGAAGCTGACCTACGTTTAGTGCTTCATAATCTGTTCTATTAATATTTTTAAACCCTCTTTTAGGTATTCTTCTTTGAAGTGGCATTTGTCCTCCTTCAAATCCAAATTTACGAGAGTATCCTGAACGAGATTGAGCTCCTTTATGACCTTTTTTAGATGTTCCACCTTTTCCAGAGCCTTGTCCTCTACCTACTCTTTTAGAATTGTGTGTAGAACCTTTTGCAGGTTTTAAGTTACTTAAATTCATAGTTATATTTCTTCTACTTTTAATAAATGGGCAACTTTGTTTATCATACCTTTTATTTGTGGGGTACTTTCAAACTCATTGCTTTGTCCTATTCTTCTAAGCCCTAAAGCTTGCATTGTAGCTTTTTGATCTTTAGGTCTTTTTATAATACTCTTTACTTGTGTTACTTTAAATTTTGCCATGACTCTTATCCGTTAAATACTTTCTTCAATGATACTTTTCTATCTTTTGCTACTGAATAAGGATCTCTAAGTTTTAACAAAGCATCTACAGTAGCTCTAATAACGTTTGCAGGATTGTTTGAACCTTTAGATTTTCCTAATACATCATGTACGCCTGCTGCTTCTAATACAGCTCTCATTCCACCACCTGCTATTACTCCTGTACCTTCAGATGCCGGACGCATTAATACTTTTGCGGCTCCAAATTTTCCATCTTGCTCATGAGGTATTGTTCCTTTTAATATTGGAACTTTAACTAAGTTCTTTTTAGCATCGTCCACAGCTTTTTGAATAGCTTCTGTTACTTCTCTTGCTTTTCCCATTCCATGTCCTACTACGCCTGCACCATCGCCTACTACTACTAAAGCTGAGAAACCGAAAGTTCTACCACCTTTAGTAACTTTTGCTACTCTTCTTATGCTTACAACTTTCTCTTTTAAATCTAATTCAGATGCTCTTATTATAAATGATTTTCCTGCCATTTTATTCTTTTGTTTTCTAGAATTTTAATCCGTTTTCTTTTGCTCCTTCTGCTAAGGCTTTTACTCTTCCTTGAAATCTGTATCCGTTTCTGTCAAATACTACTTCGCTTATATTTACAGCTTTAGCTTTATCTGCTAATATTTTTCCTACTGCTATAGATTGCTCTACTTTAGTACCACCAGAAACAGCTGCATCTTTAGAAGAAGCTGACGCTAATGTATGTCCGGCTAAATCATCTATTAATTGAGCATAAATTGCCTTGTTACTTCTAAAAACACTAAGTCTAGGTCTTTCAGCAGTACCAGCAACTTTTTTTCTAATGCCGTGTTTAATTCTTTCTCTACGTTTAATATTACTAATTCCCATTTTGGCTTATTTTTTAGCAGATTTACCTTCTTTTCTTCTAATATATTCTCCTTTAAAGCGAATACCTTTTCCTTTATATGGTTCAATTTTTCTAACAGACTTAATTCTTGCTGCTATTTGACCTATAAGTTGTTTATCGTTACTTTCTAAAGTAACTAAAGGTGCTTTCCCTTTTTCCATTGCAGCCTGTACTTTAACTTCTTCCGGAAGTAAAAATACTACCGGGTGAGAATATCCAACTGCAATTTCTAATACTTGACCTGTAGCTTGAGCTCTAAAACCAACACCCACAAGCTCTAATTCTTTTTTATATCCATTAGAAACACCTTCTACCATATTGGCTACTAAGGCTCTTGTTAAACCATGTAGTGCTTTGTGGCGAATTTGATTTGTTGGTCTTTCAACTGTTAACTTGCCGTCTTCAACTTTGATTTTCATATCTCTGTCTATTGCCTGAGTTAATGCTCCTCTTTTACCTTTTACGGTAAGTAAAGAACCCTCTTGCTTAACTTCAACACCCTGTGGCAAAGTGATTACTGCATTTCCTATTCTAGACATGTTTCTAAATTTTCTTTTGTTTTATTAATATACTTTACACAAAACTTCTCCACCTACGTTCAAGTCTCGGGCTTCTTTATCTGTCATTACACCTCTTGATGTTGACACGATAGCTATTCCCAATCCGTTTAAAACGTGTGGCAAATCGTTAGAACCTTTAAACATTCTTTTACCTGGTTTTGAAGCTCTTTGAATAGATCGCATAACGGGTTTGTTATTGCCATCATATTTTAAAGCTATCATTATTTTACCTTGACCACCAAAAGCTTCATCTTCAAACTTATATTTTAAGATGTAACCTTGATCGTAAAGAATTTCTGTTATTCTTTTCTTTAAATTAGATGCCGGTATCTCAACTGTTCTGTGTTGAGCCATTTGTGCGTTTCTAATTCTTGTTAAATAATCCGATATTGTATCAAAATACATTGTATATTGTTTTTTATTATTACCAACTTGCTTTTGTAACACCAGGTATTTTACCACTTGATGCTAACTCTCTAAATGTTACTCTACTTATACCAAAATAACGGATATAACCTTTTGGTCTTCCTGTTAATCCACATCTGTTTTTTAAACGTACTGGCGATGCGTTTTTTGGTAATTTATCTAAAGCTTCATAGTCTCCAGCTTCTTTTAATGCTTTTCTTTTTTCAGCATATCTGGCTACTAATCTTTCTCTTTTTACTTGTCTTGCTATTATTGATTTTTTAGACATAATCCTCTCTTATTATTTTTTAAATGGCAAACCAATTAGTTTTAACAATTCCATAGCTTCTTGATCTGTTTTAGCAGTTGTTACTATTGTAATATTAAAACCACTAATGTTTTTCACTTTATCAATATCTATTTCCGGAAATATAATTTGCTCTGTTATTCCAAAGTTATAGTTTCCTCTTCCGTCAAATCCTTTATTGTTAATTCCTTGAAAGTCTCTTACCCTTGGTAATGCTACAGAAATTAAACGATCTAAAAATTCGTACATTTTATCTCTTCTTAAAGTTACTTTTGAGCCTATTGGCATATTTTCTCTTAACTTAAAGTTTGAGATAGCTTTTTTAGATAAGGTAGCTACTGCTTTTTGTCCTGCTATTTCAGACATTTCTTGTACAGCTACATCAACTAATTTTTTATCGCTAACGGCACCGTCAACACCTTGGTTTAGTGAAATTTTCACTATTTTAGGTACTGCCATTATTGAAGTGTATCCAAATTTCTCTTTTAAAGCCGGTACTACTTCTTCTAAATACTGTTTTTGTAAACGTGGTGTATAACTCATAATTAAATTACTCCTCCTGATTTCTTAGCAATTCTTTCTACTTTTCCGCCTTCTCTTTTAATGCCTACTCTTGTAGGTTTTCCAGATTTAGGATCTATTAATGAAACATTTGAAATGTGTATAGAAGCCTCAGTAGAAATTATTCCACCGTCAGGATTCTTAGCACTTGGTTTTGTATGTTTCTTAACCACGGCAACATCTTCAACAATAATTCTTGAAACTTCCGGCAAAACTTCTAATACTTTACCTTCTTTTCCTTTATCATTTCCTGCTATAACAACTACTTTGTCGCCTTTCTTAATTTTAAACTTAGGTTCAAATCTTTTCTTACTCATCGTTCTAAATATTAAATAACTTCTGGAGCTAACGCTACAATTTTCATATAATCTTTGTATCTCAACTCACGAGCTACAGGTCCAAAAATACGTGTTCCTCTCATTTCATCTTGAGCATTTAACAATACTACTGCATTGTCGTCAAAACGAATATGGGAACCGTCTGCTCTTTTAATGGCTTTTTTTGTTCTAACAACTACAGCTTTATGTACTGTACCTTTTTTAGCGTTGCCGTTTGGCAATGCTTTTTTTACAGATACTACTACTTTATCGCCTATTGATGCATATCTTCTTTTTGAACCGCCTAGTACTTTTATTACCAGCACTTCTTTTGCACCACTATTGTCTGCAACACTTGCTCTTGATTCTTGTTGTAACATATTATTTAGCTCTTTCTATTATTTCAACTAATCTCCATCTCTTCTTTTTGCTGAGAGGTCTTGTTTCCATTATTTTCACAAGATCTCCTTCATTGCACTCGTTATTCTCGTCATGTGCAGTGTATTTTTTGCTTTTTTTCAAAAACTTGCCATACATAGGGTGAATAACTTTTCTTTCTACCACAACGGTAATGGTTTTATCCATTTTATTGCTGGTAACTATCCCCGATCTTGTCTTTCTTAATTTTCTTTCTACTGTTTCCATTAATCCTTTTAATTTGCAGAATTTTCTAATTCTCTTCTTCTAAGTTCTGTTAATAATCTGGCAACATCTCTTCTCATTGCTCTAATTTTTAACGGATTATCTACTGCAGAAATAGCGTGTGTAAACTCTAGTTTTTTCAACTTTAGTTTAGTTTCACTACTTTTCTCAATCAACTCATCTGTTGTTAATTGCTTTATATCTTCTTTATTTAATGCCATTGCTATTAATTTAAGCTTCTACGTAATCTCTTCTTGTTATTACTTTAGTTTTCACAGGTAGTTTTTGTGCAGCTAAACGCAATGCTTCGTTTGCTACTGCTGAACTAACTCCATCTACTTCAAACATAATTCTTCCAGGTTTAACTACAGCCACCCACCCTTCAGGTGCTCCTTTACCTTTACCCATTCTCACCTCTAATGGCTTGCTTGTGTACGGTTTATCCGGAAATATTCTAATCCAAACTTTACCTTCCCTTTTCATATATCTTGTTAAAGCAATCCTTGCTGCTTCAATTTGACGGTTGGTAATCCAGCTTGAATCTAAAGATTTTAAACCAAAGGTACCAAATGCCACCGTAGAACCACGACCGGCATTACCTTTCATTTTCCCTTTCTGCTGTTTTCTATATTTTACTCTTTTAGGTAATAACATCTTTATTTATTATTTACGCTTCGCAAATTTTCTTTTTTGTTTTGTTTTCTTTCCGTCATCTGTTTTAGGCGATAAATCTCTAGCTCCTAAAACTTCTCCTTTACAAATCCAAACTTTAACTCCAATTTTACCATAAATTGTTTGAGCTTCCACTAAAGCATAATCTATATCTGCTCTTAAAGTTTGTAATGGCGTTCTTCCTTGCTTATATTCTTCTGCTCTTGCCATTTCAGCTCCACCCAATCTACCAGAACAACGCACTTTTATTCCCTGTGCTCCCATTCTCATGGTAGAAGCTATTGCCATTTTTACAGCTCTTCTAAAATTAACACGAGCTTCTAATTGTTTAGCAATGCTTTCTGCAACTATTGTAGCGTCTAATTCCGGTCTTTTAATTTCAACAATATTAATTTGAACATCTTTTCCGGTAAGTTTCATTAACTCTTGTTTAATGGCATCTACCTCTGTTCCTCCACGTCCTATTATTATACCCGGACGAGAAGTATGCACTGTTACTACTATTCTTTTTAATGTTCTTTCTATTATTATGGTAGAAAGACCACCTTTAGAAATACGTGCATTTAAGTATTTTCTAATTTTTACATCTTCAACTAGCTTTTTGTCAGAGTCTTCACCTGGATACCAGTTAGAGTCCCAGCCTCTGATGACACCTAGTCTGTACGATATTGGATTAATTTTTTGCCCCATTAATTTCTTTTATTTTTAAGACGCTTTGATAAAATTGGAGTGCAAATGTAAGGAATAATATTGGAATTAGAAACCTTTATTTCATTTTTTTTGTATTTTTTTCACTACATCAATTTTTATGCAGTTGATAAATACCCTCCTACTCCTATTTACAGCTTTTTATCTTGCTTATTTTTCAAATAAAAATGCTTATCAAAATTTTGATAAGCATTTTTATTATATTTTATTTACTATAAAACTATTCTTCAGATTTAGCTTCTTGTGCTACACCTTCTTTTCTGCTTCCTACCACTATAGTTATATGGTTAGAACGTTTTCTTATTCTATGAGCTCTACCTTGTGGTGCCGGTCTAAAACGCTTTAGCATTTTGCCACCATCTACCCACGCAGATTTTACATATAAATCATACTCCTCAGGCTGCAATTTGTGATTTTGTGCCCAGTTATTAACTGCCGACATCAACAATTTTTCAATTTTTGGAGCAGATTCTTTATTCGTAAACTTTAAAATATTTAAAGCTTCATCTACATTTTTACCTCTTATTAAATCAACTACTAATCTTGTTTTTCTAGTTGACGTTGGGTTATTTCTTAATTTTGCTACAGCTTCCATTTCCTATTTTATTTAAGATGTAAGATATAAGACATAAGATTTTAAGACTTACTTAGGCTTTTATCTTTACTAAATTTTTAAAACTATTTTATTTTCTTACTTGAATGTCCTCTAAATTGTCTTGTAGGAGAAAACTCGCCTAATTTATGACCTACCATATTTTCTGTAACATATACCGGTATAAATTTATTACCATTATGCACAGCTATTGTATGTCCTACCATGTCAGGAATAATTAAACTTGCTCTTGACCAAGTTTTAATAACCGTTTTTTTGCCTGATTCGTTTTGAGCATCAATTTTCTTTAACAAATGATGTGCTACGTAAGGTCCTTTTTTTATTGAACGTGCCATAATCTTCTACTTATTTTGATTTTCTCTTACTAATTATTAATCTGTTTGATGCTTTGTTTTTCTTTCTTGTTTTTAAACCTTTAGCATAAACTCCTGTTCTTGAACGTGGGTGTCCTCCGGAGTTACGCCCTTCTCCACCACCCATTGGGTGATCTACCGGGTTCATTACCACACCTCTTGTTCTTGGTCTTATTCCTTTCCATCTTTTTCTTCCTGCTTTTCCGTATCTTGTTAAGTTATGGTCGGCATTAGAAACAGAACCTATTACGGCTAAACAAGTTTGTAATATCATTCTTGTTTCGCCAGAAGGCAATTTTATAATAGCATATTTACCGTCTCTTGAGTTTAACTGAGCATAAGAACCAGCACTTCTGGCTATTTGTGCTCCTCTTCCCGGTTGCATTTCTATATTGTGTATTACAGAACCTAATGGAATATCTGATAAAAACATGGCATTACCCACTTCTGGTTTTGCTGTTTTGCCAGCCACTACTTTACTTCCTACCGATAAACCGTTTGGAGCTATTATGTATCTTTTTTCTCCATCTTCGTACTGCAATAATGCTATACGAGCTGTTCTGTTCGGATCGTATTCTATAGATAAAACTTCTGCTTTAACATCTTGTTTATCTCTTTTAAAATCAATAATACGATATTTACGTTTTGATCCTCCTCCTCTATATCTTGTAGTTATTCTACCGTTAGAGTTTCTACCACCTGTTTTTTTCAAAGTGGTAACCAATGATTTTTCAGGTTTATCGGTTGTAATTTCAGCAAAATCACTCCCCACTCTGAATCTCATTCCCGGTGTTACCGGTTTAAATTTCTTAATTCCCATTTTTTTACTTTTTTGTGGATTATCTTTCTATAATTATATATTTTCATAGAAATCAATTGTATCGCCTTCCACAAGACTCACAATTGCTTTTTTATAAGATGGTTTTCTTCCTGAAGCCACGCCAGATTTTGTATATCTTACTTTAGATTTTGCAGGTATAAGGTGCGTTCTTACTTTGTCAACACTTACTCCGTACATTTTTTCTATAGCTTCTTTTATTTGCAACTTGTTAGCATCTTTATCTACTACAAAAGTAAATCTATTCATTTTCTCTTGCGTAGCGTTTGATTTTTCAGTAACAACCGGCTTTATTAATATATCTTCTACTATTCTCATGGCTTCTTATTATTTGTTGAAATATTCTAAACTGCTTTCACTTAATATAAGTTTATTGCAATTCATAATTTCATAAGTATTCAAATCTTTTACGGTTTTCACTCCAGAACCTTTACAGTTTCTTGATGAAAGCACCACATTTTTATCTATACTGTTACTTACGTAAAGTCCTTTCTTTTCTACACCTAAATTAGTTAAAAATGTAACAAATTCTTTAGTTTTTGGTGCATCCATTTTTAAATCTTCTACTACTACTATGCCTTCATTTTGTGCTTTGTAGGTTAATGCAGAATATCTTGCTAAGGCTTTAACTTTTTTGTTTAATTTAAAACCATAGTTTCTTGGGCGTGGACCAAAAATACGACCTCCACCTCTTAATATTGGACTTTTAATATCTCCAAAACGAGCACCACCACTACCTTTTTGTTTTCTTATTTTTTTAGTAGAACCTGCTATTTCAGAACGTTCTTTAGCTTTGTGAGTTCCTTGTCTCTGATTAGCTAAATATTGTTTTACGTCTAAATATATAGCGTGGTCGTTAGGCTCTATACCAAATACCGAGTCAGGCAATTCTACTTGTCTTCCTGTTTCTTTTCCAGCTGAGTTTAATACTTTAACTTTCATCTTATTTGCCCTCCACTATTATTGTTGAACCTTTATGACCCGGAACGCTACCACTTACTATAAGTAAATTGTCTTCCGCAATCATTTTTAATACTTTTAATCCTTGAGCTTTAACACGGTCGCCACCCATTCTGCCTGCCATTCTTGTACCTTTAAATACTCTTGACGGTGTAGAACATGCACCTATTGACCCCGGTGCTCTACCTCTGTTGTGTTGTCCGTGTGTTTGCATTCCCACACCTTTAAATCCATGACGTTTTACAACACCTTGAAATCCTTTTCCTTTAGAAGTTCCTACTACAGATACAGCTTCGCCTTCTTCAAAAATATCTAAAGTGATTTCATCACCTACGTTTTTGTCAAAGCTAAAATCTCTAACTTCCATTAAATGTCTTACTGGGTCAACTCCTGCTTTTTTGAAGTGCCCTAACATAGGTTTTGGTGTGTTTTTTTCTTTCTTTTCGCCAAACCCTAACTGTACGGCATTGTATCCGTCAGTTGCTTCTGTTTTAACTTGGGTAACAAAACAAGGTCCTACTTGCAACACGGTGCAAGGAACTCTTTTGCCTTTGCTGTCAAAGACATTTGTCATCCCAATTTTTGTTCCTAAAATAGCTTTCATCTGCTTTTTTTTAATTAATTAAAAAATACTTAGTTCAGATGGAACTTATTCCGATAAAATTATCGGAACATTGGTTTCCCGCTTAAACTTTAATTTCTACATCGACTCCACTCGGCAATTCAAGCTTCATTAAAGCATCAATTGTTTTTGAGTTTGAGCTGTAGATGTCTAATAATCTTTTATATGTCATTAATTGAAACTGCTCCTTTGAATCTGAATTCACGTGCGGAGAACGTATCACATTAAACACTTTTCTTTTTGTTGGTAAAGGAATTGGTCCACTAATAATAGCTCCTGTATTCTTTACAGTTTTGAATATTTTCTCAGCTGATTTATCAACTAAGTTATAATCGTACGATTTTAATTTTATTCTTATTCTCTGTGTCATCTTCTTAAAATATTATTAGTTAGATTTTCCTGTTGCTTTTTCAATTACTTCTTTGGCTATTCCTTCCGGTGCCGGCTGGTAGCTATGGAACTCCATAGTTGACGTAGCTCTTCCCGAAGTAATAGTTCTTAACTGAGTTACATATCCAAACATTTCAGATAATGGAACTTTAGCTCTAATTACTTGCCCGGCTGCCTTAGCATCCATTCCTTCCATTATACCTCTTCTTCTGTTCAAATCGCCTACCACATCTCCTGTATATTCTTCCGGAGTAATTACTTCCAATTTCATAATTGGCTCTAATATTTGTGGTTTCGCACTTTTAGCAGCAGCTTTAAATCCCATTTTAGCAGCTAATTCAAAAGATAAAGCATCTGAGTCAACTTGGTGGAATGAACCATCAAATAATCTAACTTTCATGCTATCTATTTCGTAGCCTGCCAATACACCATTTTTCATGGCTTCTTTAAAGCCTTTTTCTACTGCCGGTATAAATTCTCTTGGAATAGATCCTCCAAAAATATCGTTAACAAACTCTAATCCTTGTTTTTCTACATCTTCTACTGGACCTAATTCAAACTGAATGTCGGCAAATTTACCACGTCCACCCGATTGTTTTTTATAAACTTCTCTGTGTGTTACTACCGCAGAAATACTTTCTTTATAGTTAACCTCCGGTGCACCTTGATTACACTCTACTTTAAATTCTCTTTTTAAACGGTCAACAATAATTTCTAAGTGCAACTCTCCCATTCCACGAATAATAGTTTGACCTGTATTCTCATCAAAATTAACTTGGAAAGTAGGATCCTCTTCAGCTAATTTTGCTAAAGCCATACCTAATTTATCTACATCTTTTTGAGTTTTAGGCTCTATTGCTAATCCAATTACCGGATCTGGGAATTTCATTGACTCTAATACAATAGGATGTTTTTCATCGCATAATGTATCTCCTGTTCTAATATCTTTAAATCCTACTAATGCAGCTATATCTCCAGCATGCAATTCATCTACTTGCTTTTGAGAGTTTGCGTGCATTTGAAATACTCTTGAAATTCTTTCTTTTTTATCTGTTCTTGTGTTTAACACATAAGAACCTGAAGCCAATCTACCGGAATATGCTCTTGTGTAGCATAATCTACCTACATAAGGGTCTGTAGCAATTTTAAATGCTAAAGCTGCAAATGGTTCATTTACATCCGGTTTTCTTTTAATTTCTTCGTCAGTATTAGGGTTTGTACCTTTAATGGCGTCTATATCTAATGGCGAAGGAAGAATTTCCATAACCATATCCAACATAGTTTGAACACCTTTGTTTTTAAATGAAGAACCACACATCATAGGCACTACTTTTCCGCCTATGGTAGCTTCTCTTAACGCATTTAATATTTCTCTTTCTGTTAAAGAGTCCGGATCCTCAAAATACTTTTCCATTAAAGTATCGTCAAATTCAGCAACAGCTTCTAATAATTTTTCTCTAAGTTCAGTAGCTTCGTCTAAAATATCGGCAGGTATCTCTACGGTTTCAAATGTCATTCCGAAATCATCTTCATTCCACACTATACCACGGAAATTAATCAAGTCAACAACTCCTTTAAAGTCATCTTCTGCTCCAATTGGAATTTGTAAAGGCAATGCATGGCTACCCAACATTTCTTTAACTTGGGTACATACATTTAAAAAATCGGCACCTTGACGATCCATTTTGTTAACAAAACCAATTCTTGGTACATTATAATTATCTGCCAAACGCCAGTTAGTTTCAGACTGAGGCTCTACACCGTCAACAGCACTAAACAAGAACACTAAACCATCTAATACACGCAATGAACGATTTACTTCTACGGTAAAATCAACGTGTCCCGGAGTGTCTATAATATTAACATGGTATTGCTGACCTCTGTAGTTCCAATTTACTGTAGTAGCCGCTGAAGTAATGGTAATACCTCTTTCCGCTTCTTGCTCCATCCAGTCCATTGTAGAAGCACCATCGTGTACTTCTCCAATTTTATGATTAACACCTGAGTAAAATAGAATACGCTCTGTTGTTGTAGTTTTACCTGCATCAATGTGAGCCGCTATTCCTATGTTTCTCGTAAATTTTAAATCTCTATTGCTTGACATATTTCTTTCCTTAATTAAATACTAAAATTTGAAATGAGAGAATGCTTTGTTAGCTTCTGCCATTCTGTGCGTATCTTCTTTTTTCTTAACTGCGGCACCTTCTCCTTTAGCTGCTGCCATAATTTCGTTTCCTAATTTTTCTGACATAGATTTTCCGTTTCTTAAACGAGAATATCTAATTAACCATTTCATTCCTACTGAACGCTTTCTGGCAGGACGTACTTCTATTGGAATTTGGAACGTAGCACCACCTATTCTTCTACTTTTTACTTCTACACCCGGAGAGATATTCTCTAATGCTTGTTTCCATAATTCGTATCCATCTTCGCCAGATTTTTCTGAAGCAAAATCTACAGCATCATAAAATATTTTGTAGGCTACTGTTTTTTTGCCGTCTAACATTAAATTGTTAACAAAAAATGTTACGTTTTCGTCTTTAAACCTTGGATCTGGCTGATAATAACGTTTTTGCGGTTTTCTTTTTCTCATCGCTTATTTTTTCTTTTTTGCTGGAGCCGCTTGTCCCGGTTTAGGACGTTTAGCACCATATTTTGATCTTGATTGTAATCTACCTTCAACTCCAGATGTATCTAATGCACCTCTTACTATATGATAACGCACACCAGGTAAATCTTTTACTCTTCCTCCTCTAATTAATACTATAGAGTGTTCCTGTAAGTTGTGTCCTTCTCCCGGAATATAAGCAATTACTTCTATGCCGTTAGTTAATCTAACCTTAGCTACTTTACGTAGTGCAGAGTTAGGTTTTTTAGGCGTAGTAGTATATACTCTTGTACACACACCTCTTCTTTGAGGGCATGAATCAAGGGCACGTGAATTGCTTTTACTCTTAATCGTTTTCCTTCCTTTTCTTACTAATTGTTGAATTGTAGGCATAAATCGCTAAAAATTTTGGACTGCAAAGGTATGGAATTATTTTAAATTACAAAAAGCTTATTTAATTATTTTTTTGGACACTCCACATTTTTTTATGGAAAAGTAGTTTTTTAGACCGCTACGCTTACAGATATAAGACATTAGACTGCTTGATTTTTAGATATTAGACCGCTTCGCTTTTAGACATTAGACCGCTTCGCTTTTAGATTTTTTTTGCTTTCAGCAAAAAACTAACAATTTAGGACTCTTTGTGCTTAGAGTTCTTGCTACTACAGATTTAGTTTATACAACTAATACAAAAGTCTGACATCTATATATCTGGCATCTATAAATCTTTTTAGACCGCTTTGCTTTTAGAGTTTTCTTTGCCTATACCTATAAAAGTTTCAATTATCTAATTGCCACATTTTCAAATTATCTCATTATCTAATTAGCAAACAATTTTCCACTTTGACTAAAATTCCTAATAAAATAGATTAATTTTCTGTCTAAAAAAATGAACATTTCCCTTGAAAAAATGTCATTCACATACAAAAAACTGCATTTCACCACATTTTTAACATTAATAAAGAATCTTATTTTAGCTTTGCGTGTTAACTATTACCTCAAATAATTTTTAAAAAATGAAAAGACTTATAACATTATTATTCCTAATAAATTTTACATTAATTTTTGCCCAAAATGTAGGTATAGGCACTAATACACCAGATGCTTCTGCCAAATTAGATATCAGTTCTACAGATAAAGGACTATTAATACCAAGAGTGAGTATTAGTAATGTCAATACATTTGGTTTAAGTGGAGGAACAACTACCCCGGGTATGATAGTTTATAATACAAATCCTTCAACTATTGGAGGTTATGGTGCAGGATTCTATTATTGGGGTACCACTTGGAATAAAGTAGCCACAGGCAACCCTGTACAAGCCGTTTTAAATGACGGTAAAATTTGGATAGGCAATGCATCTAATGTACCAACAGAACAAACTATGAGTGGCGATGTAACTATCAGCAATGCAGGCGTTACAACGATACAAGATAATAGTGTAGATGGAACAGACATCACTATAACAGCTGAAGCCAATGGTTCATTAATGTATTTTGATGGCACCAATTGGGTAAACTTAGCATCAGGTACAAGTGGTCAGATACTAAAAACCAACGGAGCTGCAGCACCAACATGGACTAACCCGAACGATTTATTTGTATTTGAAAACGGCTTAACCGAAACTGCACCAAACATTGTTAGATTAGGAGGAACGCTTACACAAGCCACTACCATAGCACAAGGAGCATACAATATGACCTATAACTTAAATGGTACAGGGGATTTTGACATACAAGATAACGGCACTTCTGCACTTTTTGTAAGAGATGATGGTTTCGTAGGAATTGGAACAAATAATCCGGAAGATAAATTACATATTAGCGGTGGAGATGTTAGATTAGATGACGGGTATGAACTTTTTTTTGAAGATAATGGAAAAATACGAGCTTTAGATGATAATCACATGATACATTTTAATAGATCTGTTAATCAAATGATTTTTAGAGAATATGGAGATTTTCATTTTCTTACAACGGCAGCAGGAACAGATAGACTAACTATACTTCAAAATGGCAATGTTGGTATAGGCACTAATGCACCTTCGCAAAAACTCCATGTTATTGGAGCAGGGGATGACCAAATGTGGTATGGAGCATCAGGAATTTCCATTATGAACGCAGAAAACACTATAGGAGAAGTGCGTTTAGGAGCGGCTTGGGATAAGCCCGGTGTTTATTCCAGTAACGATTTGTGGCTATTTGCCGGTTCTTCCACTAATAATGTAATAATGGGCAATAGCAATAATGAACTGGTAAGAGTTACTAACACAGGTGTTATTAGATGGGATGATGCGAAAAACACTTATGCCGGTATTGAAGCCTATTATGGAGATAATGACCGCTATGGCTTGGCACAAGCACCCGGAGGAAATACGGCAATTTATACTTCTGCAGGTTATTCTCCTAGTTTTATAAGTTTTAATTTGGCTACTGGTGCTAGTTCATATACCGAATTAGCAAGAATAACCCATGCGGGCGTATTTGAAGCTAAAAATGGTTTGAAAACTAAGAAAACATACAAGTATTTTAGAACTTGTGCTACAGAAGATAATGCTAATACTAAAGATTTAGGAAACTGGGATTTATGTTATTTAGCAGGCGTTAGTTTTTATATGGATAATAATGCTACTTGGGATTTAGATAACCAATGTAATGTATATCCCGTGTACAATACATTAGATGATAACTGGGGAGATGGTGGGGGTAACAATAGTTTAACCCAATCAAATAATGAAACCGTTTCTTATGATACACGATTGTTGTGGAGGGTTTATACGGAAAGTTTTATTGATAATGATGCTGTTTATTGTGGTGTTATTTGTATTAATTTTGAGTAATATAAAAATGATAAATAAAAAACTTATAATGGTAGTATTAAGTACTGCCATTTTTTTTGCTAAGTCCTTTGGTTTTACAGTAAGTGTAACAGATTCTGTTATTGAAGAACCTTTTTTGTTAAAATTAAAAACTTACAATGAAGGGTATCTTATATTAAAGGACTCGGTACTTATATCAGATAAACAAAAAACCAATATTCAATTAAATACCGGAAACTATACCGGTTTTGCAGAACTAAGTATAGGAGATAATTTGGTTTGTGGTTTTATTATCAATAAAAATGAACCTAACTTAAATTTAAGGTTTAATACTGAAAAATATAGCAAAGAAGGTATTGCTTTTAATAATACCAAAGATAATTTATTGTATTCGGAGTTATTAAGTATCAAAGAGAAATTCAATACCTCTTTTAGAAATATTTATGAAGCCAAAAGTAATTTAATGCCATTAGATTCTTTTTACTTAAACAAACAGTTGCAATATGAGCATCAATATGAACAGTTATATAATCAAATAAATATAGTAGCAGATAGTATTTTAAAGAAAGACAGTTTAAACTATACGTCCATATTAGCCGATTTTCTTAAAGTGCCTACTCAAAAATATTTTCCTGCATTAAGTAATAGTTTTGATAATTATGACGCATTATTACATTATCATTATTTTGATTTCATTGATTTTAGCAATCCGTTAATTTTAAATCATCCTGCTTTAAAAGATTACATATACAATTATTTTACATTGTACTGTATCAATACACCCGAAAATTTAAAACAAGGCATTGATATTATTATGAAACAGAGCAATAAAAATACACAAGTAAAAAACTATGTTTTTAATGTGCTGATAGATTTGTTTTTAGAAGGCAAGAATGATGCTATTATTAATTATTTATACGAAAATTACGCAGATGGTTGTGCCGTTCAATTATCCAATTCTAAACAACAAACTGCATTTGAGAGTATTGTTTATACGCAAGTTGGAGCCACCATTCCCAATATTATTTTAAATGATAGTAAGAACGAATTGCAATCGTTACTTAGGAATGCTTCAAAAAATAAATATACCATTGTTTATGTTTGGATGTCAAGTTGCCATGCTTGCGAAACTAAAACGCCAAAATTGGCACAAACCATTGCTCCGTACTTAAAAAAAGGATTGGGTGTTTATAGTATTTCATTAGATGAAGAAAAAGACGATTGGTTTGAAGCCATAGTAAAATACGATATAAAAAGCTGGACAAACGTATCGGAACTAACAGCCTTACAAAATGCTTCGGTTTTACCAAAACTCAACATCAGAGCTACACCAAAATTGTTTATTATAGATAAAAATGGTATTATTGTAGCCAAAGATATTTTTGGTACTGATTTATTAAACAAACTTAATAAACTCTTAAATTAAATTTCATTTCTTTCACAACTTTTTACTTATAGTTTATACCGATTAGGAATATATAATAGTCCAATTTCGGTTGCACCTTATTGTACTAAATATATTGCTTTATCGGCATTTACCATTGTAAAACACAAAGTAGATTAGACTATTTTGCGTTGACAATTGGTATTATTATGCTATTTTTGCAATAACATATATTTACTATGAGCCGATACAAACATTTACCCAATAGTTTTTTTACCGAAAACAGAAAGCGTTTTATTAAAGAATTAAAACCTAATAGCATTGCCATATTTTTTTCTAACGATTTAATGCCACGAAGTGCCGATGGTTTTCATAACTATAGACAAAATCCCGATTTTTATTATTTAACTGGTATTGACCAAGAGGATTGTATGCTTATTTTGTTTCCTGACGCTCCTGTAGCCAGCCAAAAAGAAATACTGTTTTTAAAAGAAACTAATGAACATATTGCCGTGTGGGAAGGTGCTAAGGTAAATAAAGAACAAGGTAAAGAACTTTCGGGTGTCAATAATATTCAATGGAATGACAATTTCAATGCTTCGCTTAATGGTTTAATGTTTCAAGCGGAACATGTTTATATAAATCTAAACGAAAACGACCGCTCCGGCAGTGAAGTTGCCTACAAAGATTTGCGTTTTGCTAATGAACTAAAAACAAGATTTCCTTTGCACAAATTTGAACGCAGTGGCCCAATAATGGCAAAACTGCGTAGCATTAAAAGCAAAGAAGAAATAGACACCATACAACAAGCGTGCAATATTACCGAAAAAGCTCTTAGGCAAGTACTCAAAACCACCAAACCGGGCATGTATGAATATGAAGTAGAAGCAGAAATTATTTCTACATTTATAAAAAATGGAGCTACAGGGCATGCCTACGCTCCTATTATAGCAGGTGGAGCTAATGCCTGCGTTTTGCACTATGTAGATAATGACCAAAAACTAAAAGACGGAGATTTACTGTTAATGGATTTTGGTTCGGAGTATGCTTGCTACGCCTCAGATTTAAGTAGAACAATTCCTGTAAATGGGCGTTTTTCGGCAAGGCAAAAAGAGGTTTATAATGCCTGTTTAAACATTCATAATGAAGCTAAAAAAATGATGTCGCCAGGTGTAACGCTTAACGATTTTAATATAGAAGTTAAGAAAATGATGAAAAGTGCTTTAATAGACATAAAACTTATAGATAAAAACCTAAGTGAAAAAGAACAAATGGCTCTTACTCAAAAATACTATCCACATGGCACCAGCCATTTTATGGGTATAGATGTGCATGATATAGGCAACCGATACGCAATAATTCAAGAAAATATGTGTTTTACTATAGAGCCGGGTATTTATATTCCTAAAGAAAATTTGGGTATTAGAATAGAAAATGATATTATTGTAAAAAATGGAGATAATATTGATTTAATGAAAAATATTCCTATTACTATAGAAGAAATTGAAGATTTAATGAATTGATACTGATAAGTATTTACCAATCAACAATCTCAGTTGCTTTTATGATATATATCATACTTTTAGCTTTCTAAGACCGCTAACTTTGTAGATGTTAATAGTTTTCTTTTTCAACAAAAGAAAGGACAACATTTTGCATTATGATAACGGTAAATGAAGCACTCTCAAAAATAGAAGATAAGGTCAGCACACTAACTCCTATTTGTGCACCTTTAAACCAAGCTTATGGCTTAATATTAGCCGAAAACACAATTAGCAAAATAAATCAACCGCCTTTTAATTCCTCCGCTATGGACGGATATGCTGTAGCAAAAGAAGGATTAAACAGAGAAAATACTTTATTCAAATTAGTTGGGCTAAGTAAGGCCGGAGATGATATAAGTAACGTCCATTTAAGCAAAGGAGAATGTATTCGGGTTTTTACAGGTTCTGCTGTTCCCAATGGTTGCCACAAAGTTGTTATTCAAGAAAAAGTGAAAATTAATAGTACTACAATTGAAATTCCCGAAGGAATAAATGAAGGTGCTAATATCCGATTAAAAGGAGAACAATACAAAAAAGGAGACACGCTACTTTTTAAAGGACAAAAACTAAATGCTGCGGCAATAGGATTACTGGCATCAAGCGGTATATCTAAAGTAAATGTAATTCCCTCGCCTAAAGTGTCCTTAATAATAACGGGCAATGAGCTTACAGAACTTGGAAAACCTTTAAAATCGGGTGAAATTTACGAAAGCAACTCTTATATGTTGGAAGCGGCATTAAAAGAAACTCCTTCGCAAATTATTGATAAAATTAAGCTAAAAGACAACTTATTACACACAAAAAAAAGTATTGCCAAAGCTCTTGAAAAATCGGATATTGTAATACTCTCCGGAGGAATATCAGTAGGCGATTTTGATTTTGTGGGCGAAGCATTAAAACAATTAAAAGTAGAAACCGTTTTTTACAAAGTAAAACAAAAACCCGGCAAACCTATATTTTACGGAAGATACAAAAATAAAGAAATCTTTGCCTTACCCGGAAATCCGGCAAGTGCTCTTACCGGCTTTTATATTTATGTGCTACCTGCCATTAGAAAAAAAATGGGATTTACGGATATTTATTTACAGAAAAAACCATTTAAGTTAACACACGATTTATTAGAAAATAAATCAGACCGAACTACCTTTTTAAAGGCTAAATATATAAAAAACAACATTGAAATTCTTGGGGCTCAAAGTTCAGCCATGTTAAAAACTTATGCCGTCTCTAATGCTTTGGCTATCCTACCTCCTAACTCAAAAAACATGAAAAAAGGAGCAAGTATAGAAGCATATATATTACCCAAAGAATATAATCTAATTTAATAAGCTATTTTTATGATTTATATCATTTATTATACAGTTTCTTCAATTAAAAAATCGTATCTTTACTCATACAACTTTTGTAGTAAAACAACTACGATTTTTGGTATTGATTTAGCAAAATTCTTTCGCTTATGAGCAATGAATATTTTATCTTTTTTCTTTGTCTTTTGCCCATAGTTGCTTTTTTATATTCATCTGTAGGGCATGGCGGTGCAAGCGGATATTTAGCTTTGATGGCTTTATTTGGCGTTGCCACTGAAACTATGAAACCCACAGCTTTATTATTAAATTTATTTGTAGCAGCCATTTCCTTTTACTTTTATTATAAAGAAGGATATTTCAAACCTAAATTGTTTATTCCATTTGCTATAGCATCTATACCGGCAGCTTTTATTGGTGGCACAATACAATTAGACAGTTCCATTTATAAAAAAATATTAGCCGTATTTCTCTTATTTGCCATTGCACGAATATTATTTATAGGAAAAAATCTTCAGCAAAATAATTCTACAAAAGAGATTAAAATATGGTTAGGACTAATAGTTGGATTTTGCATAGGTTTTTTCTCCGGTTTAATTGGAATAGGCGGAGGCATTATTCTCAGTCCTATTATTATACTAATGCATTGGGGAAACTTAAAAGAAAGTGCCGCTGTATCTGCACTATTTATTTGGGTAAATTCAGCCGCAGGACTGTTAGGTCAGTTTAAAGCAGGATACGTTGTAGATACTAATGCCTTTATTTTTGTTTTTCTTGCTTTAATTGGTGGACTACTTGGAGCATTTTTAGGAAGCAAAAAATTAAAAAGCAGACAATTAGAATATATCCTATCCATAGTCTTATTTATGGCAAGTATTAAATTATGGTTTACATGAAAAAAACAAACTCAATAACAGGAATCATTTTAGCTGGCGGAAAAAGTAGCAGGATGGGCACAAACAAAGCTCTTATTCCTATTAATAATATTCCTATGATTGAACAAATAATTAATACCCTAAATTTTATTTGCGATGACATAATTGTTATTGCCAATAATGATTTACCCATAAAAGGCAATTTCAAAATACAAAAAGATATTATTGAAAACTGTGGACCTATGGGAGGTATTCATGCAGGGTTAAATGCCAGTAGTTCATTTAAAAATATAATTGTTAGCTGCGATGCTCCTTACACTAATTTAAAAGCTTTGCAATGCTTAATAGATTATACAAAAAATTCAAACTGTACTTTATTTGAGCACGAAAACAAAATGCATCCACTACCCGGCTGTTATACTACCAACTGCTTACCTACTATAACAGAAAATCTTACTCAAAATAAATTAAAATTAAGAGAAACAGTTACCTCTCTAAATCCAAAAATGATAAACATAGAAAAACTCCTTTTCAAAAATGATTATTTAAAAGCCCTAATAAATATTAATACACCTGAAGACTTAAAAGAATTTATATGAAAATTAATATTAAATATTTTGGATTAATAGCCGATATAACAAACTGTGAAGAAGAATGGGCAAATATTGAAGAAAATGAAGATTTAGAATCTCTATTATCAAAATTATCTGAAAAATATAGTGGACTCAAACAAGCTAATTTTAATATTGCATTAAACTTAGAAATAAATACAAATTTGAATAAACAATTAAAAGATTTAGATGAAATAGCGTTATTGCCACCATTTGCAGGAGGTTAAAATTATGATTACAGAACAAGAAATATCAAGATATTCAAGGCAGATAGTTTTACCCGAAATAGGGATAAAAGGGCAAGAGAAATTAAAAGCAGCCAAAGTTCTTGTTATTGGTGCCGGAGGATTGGGCTGTCCCGCATTAAGTTATCTTGCCGCAGCAGGAGTAGGCACATTAGGTGTTATAGATTTTGATAACGTAGAGGAAAGTAACCTTCATAGACAGATATTATTTACCACTGCCGATGTAGGTAAATTAAAAGCTGAGGTAAGTAAATTGCGACTACAAGAATTAAATCCTTTTATTAAAGTAGTAGCATACACTGAAAAACTGAACTCAAAAAATGCAAGCGATATTTTTAAAAATTACGATATAATTTTAGACGGTAGCGATAATTTTACAACTAAATATTTAGCAAACGATATTTCGGTACAATTAAACAAGCCTTTAGTATATGGCGCCATATACAAACACGAAGGACAAGTAAGTGTTTTTAATTACCGAGGTGGTGCCACATATCGGTGTGTATTCCCCTCTCCTCCTACCGAAACATTAAAAGTTAATTGTTCAGAAATAGGCGTATTAGGTGTGCTCCCCGGAATTATTGGAAGCATTCAAGCGAATGAAGTTTTAAAAATAATTTTAAACTTAGGCAATGTTTTGAGTAATAAATTATTCATTTTCAATAGTTTAACGCTAAAAACTAATATCCTATCGGTAAAAAGAAATACAAATTTGAATACTACAAGCAATATAGATAGCACTATAAGCGATGAAGCCCCTGTAAAGGAAATAAGTGATACAGAAATTGCCAATTTAATAAAATCCGGTGCTACAATAATAGATATAAGAGATAAATGGGAAACACCTAAAATTACAAACTACAAAATAGAACAACTACCGTATAATGAATTATTAAGCAATAATGATATGATAGAGATGGACAAAGAATATGTTTTTGTATGCCAAGCAGGCGTTAGAAGTAAAAATTTAGTTTCATACTTGCAAACAAAACTTAATCATAAAAAATTATACAGCTTAAAAGGAGGAGCATTAAAATTAGTATCACATGAATGAAAGAAAAATAAAAAATATATTTATTGAAGGAGCTATCACTCCAAATTTTATAGCCGAGTCTATTGCTAAGCACCAAAACAAAACAGACATAGGGGCACATCAAATATTTTTAGGTCAAGTAAGAGCAGATATTATTGACAATAAAGAAGTAGAATTAATAGAATACTCTTGCTATACAGATATGGCTTTAAATACATTTCACAATATAAGAGAATCCTGTTTTGAAAAATTTGACATTTCCTGTATGCACATTTATCACAGCATTGGCAAAGTTAAAAAAGGAGAAATATGCCTATTTATTTTTGTTTCATCTAAACACCGAAAAGTAGCATTTGAAGCGTGTAGTTTTTTGGTTGAAGAAATCAAAACAAAAGTTCCAATTTTTGGTAAAGAGGTTTTTAAGAATGAAGATTTTAAATGGAAAGTAAATAATTAAATAAATGGTAGATATAACAGCAAAATCAAACACACTAAGACAAGCCATAGCTACAGCAATAGTTAAAGTAAGCAAAAAAGAAACTATTGAAGCTATAAAAAACAACACCGTTCCTAAAGGAAATGTACTTGAAATTTCAAAAGCGGCAGGTCTTTTAGGGGTAAAACAAACGGCTAATTTAATTCCGGATTGTCATCCTTTGCCTATAGAATATACTCATATAAGCTACGAAATAAAAGGTTTAGAAATAACTATAACTATGGAGGTAAAAACCATATATAAAACCGGAGTTGAAGTGGAAGCTATGCACGGTGTATCTATAGTAGCACTAACCATGTACGATATGCTAAAACCTATAGATAAAGGTATTGAAATACAAAATATTAAATTATTAGAAAAGAAAGGTGGAAAATCTGATTATAAATATCAAATTAATAAAAAGGCATTAAAAGCTGTTGTAATAGTATGTTCAGATACCATTTCTGCCGGCAAAAAAGAAGATAGAGCAGGCAAAGCCATTATAAATAAGCTTAAAGAAAGTGAAATTGAAATTTTAAAATACGAAATTATCCCTGATGAAAAAGAGATTATTCAATCAAAAGTTGAAACATACAGCGAAGCAAAAGCTGACTTACTCATATTTACAGGAGGCACAGGATTATCGCCAAGAGATGTTACGCCAGAATCTATAAGCCCGCTTTTAGATAGAGAAATACCCGGCATAGCCGAAGCTGCAAGAAATTATGGACAAGAAAGAACACCTTATTCTATGCTATCGAGAAGTTTGGCCGGAGTAAAAGGCGAAACATTAATACTTTCACTACCGGGTTCTACAAAAGGAGCTCAAGAATCTATGGATGCGTTGTTTCCTCAGCTACTCCATATTTTCAATATTTTAAAAGGAAAACAACATCAATAAAAATAAAAATTACACCTATGGAAGATTCGGAAAAATTATTAGCATGCACACAGTGTATATCTATAAACAAAAATATACGCTCACTCACTTATGACGAATGTAGGCTGCTTAGTTTAGCAAAAACCAGGAACGTATATAAAAAAGGACAAGTTATTTTCAATGAATCAAATCATCCTTCGGGGTTGTATTGCATTCAAAGAGGCATGGTTAAAATATATAAATTAAGATTAGACGGCAAAGAACAAATAGTGAGATTTGCAGGAGATGGAGATTTTATAGGCTACCGATCGGTATTAAGTCAAGAACCTTACAGAGCTTCTGCTGTTGCTATATCCGATACTTACTTATGCCATATTCCCTCTAAAAGCTTATTTGAGTTTATTGAACAAAATCCAAAATTTGCGGTTCAATTAATTAAAAACTTAGCAGAAAATTTAAGAGATGCAGAAAGGCGGTTAATTAATATATCTAGCATGCAAGCGGGTGCAAGAGTTGCCAGTGCCATTTTATTACTTTATAACAAATTTGGTGTAAATAACAAAGGTGAATTGAATGTACACCTTACTAGAAAAGAAATAGGAGAACTGGCAAATGCTACTACCGAAACAGCCATAAGAGAAATTTCAAAACTTAAAAAAGAAGGAATTATCAATATAAAAGGTAAAGAACTTATTCTTAAAAAAATAGATAAACTAAAAGAGATAAGCGAATTTATATAGTAAAATATAAAATGGTTTAATCTATTTTTGGTATAAATTCCTTAATGGTTTTGATAAGGTTTTCCATTATTGTGCTTAGTGGAAGTACGTATTTCTTTTCTATCCCAATTCCAATAAACCTGCTGATAGCTTCTCCATAAATAATCTATAGGAGCTACTAAAAAGTGCATAAACCGAGTAAATGGTATTATGGCTATAATAAAAAATGCCGAAAATATATGCAATCTAATTATCCAAGGTAAACTTACCACTACTGAAGCATCGGGATTAAATAAAAACACCGATTTTAAATAAGGACTTAAACTACTGGCAAACCAAGATGAACCCCATCTGTGAGAATAAGCCACCAATAACCCCGAAACGATTTGAACTAAAAGTATTAAATACACAATCATATCCATACTATTGCTTACTTCCATCAATCTTTTTTGAGTCAATCTTCTATGAATAAGTAAACAAATACCCAACAATAAACTTAAACCAAAAGCAAAAGCCGTAACCTCTAAAATTAATAAACGAACAGGCATTCTATTCCACAGCAAAACAGTTTTTGGGAATAAAAAAGCCGTTAAATGACCAAAAAATAAAAATATTATACTCCAGTGAAATAATTGGCTACCCAAAAATAATTTTTTACCCTCTAAAAACTGTGTTGATAAAGACGAAACTTTAAACTCTGTAGTACGATAACGAACTATACTTCCTATTAAAAAAACAGCTATAGCCGCATACGGCAATCCTGTAAATATTAAATTATTAATAACGGCACTGCCCGATGTAAATAGATTATACAAAACACATAATGCCAAAATAAACAAACCTGCATACAATAAAAGCTTTACATTGAGATTTATGGAGTTAACTATGTTGTCTTTTTTAAGTACTACAATTATTAAAATAAAAAATGCCAAAAAAGCCAATATCATTCCGGCTATCGTTAAAAAATAATCAGATTGTAAAATATTATTTTGAGCTTTTAAACCTGAAAATGGTATTAGCATTAAAAACAAGGCTATGTTTATCCATTTTGTTTTTGTTATTTTTTCTAATAAATTTTTCATATCTATTTATTTATGCTTTACTGTTTTTTTATTTAATATTATTATATACTTGGCATCCTGTCTTCACATTATTTTGATTCATAAATGAATCTAAATTATTTTGAAGCGTAGGTAGCTCTGTTTTCTTTTCAAAAGGTTTAACATTCTTATAATCTTTATTTATAAGCATTTCTAAGGCACGCAAAGCATGTTCGTAAAGATTAATTTCTTGTTTTGTCAGCTCCTGTTGAATTACTATTTTATACTTTCTTTTCATAACCCTGTTTCTAAAATCAATTCTTGATTGACTAAACTCAACCAACATCATTTTCATACAAGGTTGCAATACGTTAGCTACAAATTCTTCAACAAATTCCTCATCCTTTTTAGTTAACAAAAGAAGTATAAATGGAAGATTATCTGACAATTCACAGCCTGTATCTATATTGTGCTCTTTCATCTCTCGCTGCATTTGCACTAAAAACTCTCCACGTTTATAATCTTCGCCAAATAGAACATATCCTAAATCTAAATAGCAAAGTGCCTGAATATGAAAAGTTTTAGCAAATACTTCCTCTATATCATGCAAAGTATGCGTATTAGCATAATCTAATAAAGGCTTAAAGGTTTCTGCTGCCTCTTTTGAGTGTTTTTTCAGCAATTGATAGCATGCCTCCAAATTTTCTATATATTCATCTCCTGTAGGATATTGAAACACATTTGCTAATGATATGTATAGTTCTTTGTTCATTTTTATAATCCTCTTGCCGGACGTTCTTTAAACCCAAAGCCTGTTTCTCCTTTTACGTCTGCTGTAGCTTCTAACATTTCTATTGACTCTTCTCTATGGCTTGGAGGAATTACAAATCGCTCATCAAAAGTAGCTAATGATGTTAATCTGAAAATAGCATTTGCTTCATGCTCTGTCATTCCCACTTTTGAAAGAACTTCATTAACATACTTTTCTGATATATCTCCTACTGTTGCTCTTCTTCTGTGTATTTTTACTGCCAATAATTTTTCTAATACTTTTTGTACCGTTTCTACATCTCCAGCAGAAAACATAGATGCTAAATATTTCATTGGCAATCTTGATTTATCTATACCGGCAAATAAAGATGAACTTGTGGTTTCATAAATGCCATCATCTCCTACTTGAGCCATGGCTGGCAACATAGGCGGAACATAAAATAAGTTAGGCAATGTTCTAAATTCAGGGTGCAAAGGCAAAGCTACTTTCCACTCTTTTAAAAATTTATACGTTGGCGAGTTTTGTGCTGCTGTTATTGTAGAATCTGCTATACCGTTTTTTCTTGCTTCCGCAATAACTTTTTCATCAAACGGATTTAAGTATATACTTAATTGTTTTTCTACCAACTCACTTTCATCGCATGATGCAATTTCATGAATTTTATCGGCATCGTAAAGTAATACACCTAAGTATCTTATTCTTCCTACACATGAGTGCATACAGGCTGGAGCTTGTCCGGACTCCAACCTTGGATAGCACAAAATACATTTTTCTGACTTACCGGTATTCCAGTTGTAGTAAGACTTTTTATATGGGCATGCCGTTACACACATTCTCCATGCACGACATCTTTCTTGATTTATTAATACTACGCCATCTTCTCCTCTTTTATATAATGCACCCGATGGGCATGAAGCCACACACGCAGGATTTAAACAGTGGTTGCATATTCTTGGTAGATAGTGAAAGGTAAGTCTTTCTAATTGAAACAAACTCTCTTGTTCTGCTTCTGTTAAACTGCTAAAATTTACATCTTGGCGAGCATAATCTTTAGAGCCACCTAAATCATCGTCCCAGTTTGGTCCTGATTGAATTTCTAAAGGTTCTCCTGTTATTAAAGAAACGGCTCTTGCTGTAGGTTGGTCATCGCCTTCTTCTGCGGTAAATAAATCTTGATATTTATATGCCCAAGGATGATAATAATCTTCTAAAACAGGCATATTAGGATTGTGAAAAATATTTTTTAAACCTTTTAATTTTCCTGCTCCTTTCAATTTTATTTTACCTGCTTTAAGCTCCCAGCCTCCTTTGTATATTTCTTGATTTTCCCATTTTGTAGGATAGCCTGTGCCCGGTTTTGTTTCCACATTATTCCACCACATATATTCAGCTCCTTTACGGTCTGTCCATATATTTTTACAAGCTACAGAACAAGTATGACACCCGATACATTTATCAAGATGAAAAACCATTGCTATTTGAGATCTTATATCCATTGTATTACGTTATGCTGTTTATTAATATTCTACTTTTTCCATTTTTCTTACCAATACATGTGTATCTCTATTTACCCCTACCGGTCCCCAATAGTTGAAATGGTAGGTAAACTGTCCATAACCGCCACACAGTAAGTTTGGTTTTAAGTGTACTCTGGTAAATGAATTGTTCATTCCGCCACGTCTTGGTTCGCCTTTTGCCCCTCTTCTCTCTTGAGATTTTGGTATATTGTAAGTACGCTCTACCGCATGGTAAACTATACAAACACCTCTTGGTATTCTGGCACTTACACAAGCCCTTGTAACATAAGTACCGTGGTCATTATACACTTCTACATAGTCATTATCTTTAATTCCTAATTCTTCAGCATCTTCTTCATTTAACCAGCATGGCTCTCCTCCTCTTGAAAGTGTCAACATTCTTAATGTATCGCCATAAGTTGAGTGTATATGCCATTTACCATGAGGAGTTAAACAGTTTAATACTTTTGCTTTTCCATCATTAACGGTTTTTCTTATATCTCCATAAACATCCGGAGTTGGCGAAGGTTTATATGTTGCTAAATGTTCGCCTAAAGCAATATATGCATCGTGGTCTAAATAAAAATGTTGACGTCCTGTAAGTGTTCTCCACGGTACAAACATATCAATATTGTAGGTATAAGCACAGTAAGTTCTACCTTCGTGCATTAAGCCAGACCATAGCGGAGATGAATTATATCTCTTTGGTTGTGCTTGTAGGTCTAAAAATTCTATACTTACACTTTCATAAGGTTTTCCTAATTCGGCTATTTCTTTAACACCTATTTTTTCAGCTGCATTTTCATAAGCACGTTTTGCTAATTTTCCATTTGTTAATGACGATAATTTTAAAATAGCATTTATAGCTTCTACATCTTCTTTTATAGATGGATACTCCGTTCCATCATCCCATTTTTGTATATGCTGGCGATGGTCTAACATTTCATCATAAACATCTTCGCACATATAATGATTGCCATGAGCTCCTAATCCTTTTTTAGGAATACCTTTTCCTAATGCAATATATTTATCGTAAATTTTAGTGTAATCTCTTTCTTCAAAAACAATTTTATGCATTGTTTTTCCCGGTATCAAATCACACTCTCCTTTACTCCAATCTTGCAATTTTACCTGACTAATTTCATCTTTTGAATCGTGAGATAAAGGTAAGTTTACTACATCTTTCATTTTTTCAGGCAAATGAACTTTAGCCATTTCAGTAAACTTTTTAGCTACAGCCTGAAAAATTTGCCAATCTGTTTTTGATTCCCAAACCGGAGGTATTGCCGGAGAAAGTGGATGTATAAACGAATGCATATCTGTAGAGTTAATATCTGCTTTCTCGTACCACGATGCTGTTGGAAGTACTATATCGGAATACAATGCAGAGGTATCCATTCTAAAATTAATATCTATTATCAAATCCATTTTGCCTTTAGGAGCTTGCTTTTTAAACTCAATATCATGTACCAAATCTTCAGCTACTTCATCGGCTATTTTATTAGTATGTGTTCCTAAATAATGGTCTAAGAAATATTCGTGTCCTTTTGCAGAAGTACCTATTGCATTTCCTCTCCAAATAAACCAAACCCTTGGGAAATTAATTTCTTCATCCGGCTGAACTACCGAGTGTTTTAAATTTCCTGTTTTTAATTCAGAAACTATATAATTTCTTATTTCATCATCTGTATTTGCACCATTTTTTTGTGCATCTTTTACTATATCAAAATTACTTTTGTTATACTGAGGATAAAATGGCATCCATCCATTTCTAACAGATTTTACTACCCAATCGGCTGTATGCATATTTGCCAAAGGATTGTCCGGAGATGAATTATAGGTTTTTTGATTGCCGTCATATCTCCATTGGCAAGTATTTATATAATGCCAAATAGGAGTTTGTTGCAAACGTGTAGCACTTTGCCAATCTTTTCCACTCATTATAGTTGACCACGAATCCATTGGAGCTAATTTTTCCTGTCCTACGTAGTGGTTCATTCCTCCTCCATTTTTCCCGTTGCAACCCGTAAGCATTTGAGCCATTATAGATGACCGATACATTAAATTTTCGTGGAACCAGTGGTTTATTCCCGCACCAACTATTACCATGCATGCACCTTCTGTAGCTTCTGCCGTGCTTGCCCATTCTCTGGCTATTTGTATAATGGTTTCTTTACTAACTCCTGTAAAAATTTCTTGCCATGCCGGTGTATAAGCTGCATTTTTATCATCGTAAGAAGTTGGGTATTCACCCTCTAAACCTCTGCCCACTCCGTATTGCGACATGGTTACATCATAAATAGTAGCTACAGGAATTTTCTTTCCATTAGCTCCTTTAACATAACGAACCGGAACACCTCTATTAGCTGTTTTTTTCAAGCCATATTCTACAAATTCTACTTGTAAAACATCATCATGTTTATTAATAAAAGTAAGTTCAGGATCAAATTCTTTTGCTGTTTCTCCATCAAAATAATTTAAGTTCCACTTTCCTTTTTCTTCTTGCCAACGATACCCCGAAGTTCCCATAGGAGAAACTAAATCGCCTGTTTTTGTATCAAAATTTAAAAACTTCCAATCGCCATTTTCTACTTTTTCATATTTCTTAACTTCATTGGCTCTTATCATTTTTCCCGGATGATAAACTCCATTTTTTTCTTCTAATTTTATAAGAAATGGACAATCTGTAAAGCGTTTTACATAGTCTATAAAATAAGGTGTTTGTTTTAGTACATGATACTCTTGTAAAATAACGTGGGTAACTGCCATCCAAAATGCTCCGTCAGACCCTGCGTGCAGTGGCACCCATTGGTCTGCGTGCTTACATACCATACTAAAATCGGGAGATAAAACCACCGTTTTTGTTCCATTATGTCTGGCTTCTGAAAAGAAGTGAATATCGGGAGTTCTGGTCATTCCCAAATTTGCTCCCATGTTTACAATATATTTTGATTTGTACCAGTCAGCACTTTCGCAAACATCTGTTTGTTCGCCCCATATTTCCGGGTAAGCATTAGGTAAATCGCAATACCAATCGTAAAAACTTAAATTTACACCGCCTATTAATTGAAGATACCTTGCCCCAGATGCATAACTTAGCATACTCATAGCCGGAATAGGAGAAAATCCTATAATTCTATCACTTCCATATTTTTTAATGGTGTAAATATTAGACGCGGCTATCAACTCTAATAGCTCGTCCCACTTTACTCTTCTAAAACCGCCTTTACCTCTGGCTCTTTGGTATCTTTTTCTTTTTTCACTATCTAACTGAATGCTTTCCCACGCTTTTACCGCATCTCCGTTATTATCTCTTTTAGCTTGTCGGTACAAATCTATTAATGCACCTCTTACAATAGGATATTTTACCCTAATAGGGCTATATAAATACCATGAATATGAAATACCCCTTTGGCATCCTCTTGGTTCGTATGGTGGCACTTCTTTATTAAACTGTGGGTAGTCTAACTGCTGTAATTCCCACACAACAATACCATCTTTAACATGAATGCCCCAAGAGCATCCACCTGTACAGTTTACGCCATGGGTACTACGTACCACTTTGTCGTATTGCCAACGGTTTCTATAAAATTCTTCCCATTTTCTTTCTTTTGGGGAGATAATATCTTCTATCCAGCTCATAATTTTATTTTAATTGATAATTTGTCTTCTATAAATACCTTCTTTAACACATTCTACTTTGCGTTTACTCCATATAACATATACTAATACTACTAATAATATAGCCCCTACAAGTCCTAATGGAAGCAAATAAAAAGTGCTTGCAACTTTTGCTTCCTCTGCTTTTCCGGCATTTTCAGCAGAAACAAGTTTTAAAAAGGCTGTAAGTTGATGAACTTCTTCGTCCGTTAGTTTATTATCGTTATAGGTTTCTTTCATTGCAGGAAAAGGAGGATTTGAAACTATCCCTGTTACTCCTGCCGTACTTAATCTTTCATGGGCATCTGTTAGGTTTTTGGCTAAATTTCCGCCATATATATTGTCATAATCAACAGTATGGCAAGAAATACAAGAAGCTCCCCCGTTTACAAATTTTTGTTTTCCTAAAAATAATAACTCGCCTTGTTTTTCATCTTCTTTTGTGAAATTTACAGGTGCTACTTCCTCAACTACCGGAGTTTCCGCTACGGCTTCTCCGCCCTTAGCACCTACTCCAAGATAAACTAAAATAGCATCTATATCTGCATCGGATAACTGCGTGAAAGGTGGCATAACCATTTCATTAAACTCTTTAAATATTTGTACAGCATCAGCATTTCCACTATTAATAAAAGCTTGCGAATCTTTAATCCATTCTTTTAGCCATTCTTTGTCCCTTTTATCGCCTATATTTAATAAGCCGGGACCTACAGTTTTAACATCAGATACTTGATGACAAGCTGTACAATGCTGCTTATATAACTGCTCTCCGTCTTGAGCAATTAATGCCGTACTGATAAATAATAAAAATAAAATTGTTAAGGATAATTTGTAGTCTTTCATTTTCAATGCCTAATTTCAGCATCAAAGTAACGACTTCTAAAACGGGTAATTTATGATTTATATCATATTTATGACATTATTCTAATAATTTGTGAAGTTTCTTCATATCTAATATGAAAATATCTTTATTGTCAATTTCAATTATGCCGTTTTTATTAAAAGTACTTAGTACTCTAACCACACTTTCATAAGTACACCCTGTTAAATTAGAAATATCTTTTCTTGAAATGGTAAAACTTAATTTGTTTTCAATTTCTTCATCAAAACCAAAGGCGTCATAATTCATTATTAAGGCTAATGCTACTTGCTGATTTACTTTTAATGAAGTAAAATATTTAATTTGATTTTCTGACCGTTTTAATTCATCAGCAAAAAACAGCAATACTTGATAGCAAAACTCATTATTGGCTTTAAGTACGTTTTTAAATATTTCTATGGGAATTTGTTTTACCTCTGTATCTATTAATGCCATTGCAGAAATAGAATAAGTCATTTCTACGCCTAAACCTCTGTGCCCTACTATTTGCCCGTCTGTAGCAAATCTTATTATTCTTTCTATCTTATCTGAATGAGTATTAAAAACTTTAATTTTTCCTGTACTTATTATACCAATATTTTCTACTAAATCAGCTTCTTTAATAATGTATTCGCCCTTCTTATACAGCTTTGTTGTTTGATAATGCTTAATTAAAGATTTCCATTCTTCAGTACAATATTCTTCTACTAATCTATTAAAATGATTTTTAGATTCGTGGGTAATAAACCAATTCTTAATATTCATTCTCTATTTATTTTGAAAAAATTGATAGCTCTAATTAGGTATAAATCGTTTACAAAAATAAAGTTTTTCAATGAAAATGAATTGATTTGGGTTTTGTAATAATTTTAATGGTTGAGGTTTTACACTATCCTCCTATAGAAACCATACTTCTATTTTTTTGGTTTCTCTTGGTATTTTTTAACTCTGCTGTAGTAGCCATACCCGCACGTATTTCTTTTTTAGCACCTATGCTTCTTTCTATTAAAGGCAATATATCTTCACCATTTCTATAAGCGATAAGCAAATCTGACTCAGTAGAAGAGAAAAGACAATTTTTTAATTTACCATCTGCCGTTAATCTAATTCTATTGCATGTACCGCAAAATGGCTGGGTTACCGAATTTATAAAGGCAAAAGTGCCTTCAAAATTTTTTATTTTATAATTTACCGAGGTATCGTTTGGTCTATCATTTATTCGCACAATGTGCTCTAAAGAAAATTTATTTTCAACCGCTTCCATCAATTTTTTATATGGAACAATTTTTTTCCACTCCCATTTATTGCCGTTAAATGGCATAAACTCAATAAACCGCACATGCAAAGGTTTATGTTGCGTCCATGCTATAAAATCAATTATTTCATCATCATTAATCCCGTTCATTACCACCGTATTTACCTTTACTTCAAAGCCTTCTTTTAATAACAAATTGATATTATCCACAACTTTGTCAAATACAGAAAAACGCGTTATGGTTTTAAATTTATCGGGATTTAGCGAATCTAAACTGACGTTGATTTTTTTAATATTATTTTCTTTAAGAACAGCAATGTGTTTATGCAAATTAACGCCATTGGTAGTTATTCTTAAATCTACCGGCAATTTTGCTAATTCTTCTAAAATCAAATCAACATCTCTTCTATAAAAAGGTTCGCCACCTGTTAGCCTTATCTTGTTAACTCCTTTGCTCACAAATATTTTAGAAATACCAATAATCTCTTCAAAGGTCATTATTTCAGATTTATTGCATATTTCAATTCCTTCTTCGGGCATACAATAAAAGCAACGCAAATTACATCTATCTGTCAATGATATTCGCAGATAATCATGTTTTCTGCCAAATCCGTCTGTCAATTCGTTATGCATATTTGTGTGCATTTATTAATTCTTATTTAATAAGAGAAATTGTAAATAAAACAATACTTTATGCTAATTTTTTAAATTCATTTTTTGAAATTAACTTGTGTGCCAAAGGAAATAATGTGTGGTCTTCTTTAAAAATATGAAGCTTTAGTTGCTCTATAAATTCTACCGCTGTATGGTATGCTAAATCGCAAATAACAGCTCTTGAAGCTGGGTCCGGTATTCTGGCGGCAAGCCCTAACATATTAAATATTAAACTGGCTGACTGAATAAAAGAAACATGCTCATCTTCCATAAGGTCAACGGCTGTATGTGGATTATCTTCATCTGTATTATGCTCGCCAGATGCTAATAATTTCTCTTTCAATATTGGAAAAATAGTTTGTTCTTCTCTCCTATTCTGATCAATTATTTTATCGTCAAAAAAAGTAAAAAAACCACCTGCCACATCACTTATATGCTGGGTTAAATTATAATTACTATTTTTAAACTCTATCATTACCTGCTCAAATAACTCTAATTCTTTTAAGGTTTTATCATGTTCTTTAATGTAAGTTTGTAATAGTGGATTCATATCACTTACTTTCACATCATTTAAGGTGTAATTTAAGTCATAAGCATCAGGAGGATCCATTGGAGAATACTCTTCTTTATCTAATACTTTCTCAACTTTTTTAGTTATTTTCTCTTTGCTACCTTTTAAAGGCTCTACTAATCTTTTTCCTGTATTTCTATCTATTATTTTCATGCTAAAGTTATTTGTAAAGAATTATTTTTTATGATTTATATCACATTTTCAAAGTTACTCATTTTCTTCTGTATCTTTTTTAAATTTATGTTTAAAAAATGTGGGATTAACAATTAAAGACACATATCCCCAGTTATTAACAGCATTTTTATCTCCACCTTTTAAGTATTCCATACTTTGAGAAGCTATTAATTGAGAATAACCTAATTTTAGTGCCGCCCATTTAGTAATATTATATCCACCGTATAAATCTATTTCAGTTCCTAAGTATGGCTTAGCGGCAGTACCCGCAAAACTGCTTGGGTCTTGCATTTTATTTCCTGTAAAAAAGAAATGGAAATCTCCTCCAACACTAAATTTATTGGGATTGTATTTTATTTTCAAGCATAAATCTTGAAGTCCTACATTGCTTATGTGGTTTCCTACGTAAAAATAATCCATGAAACCATTAAAAGCATGGTTAGTACCAAACATAGGATTAAATGAGTGGTTGGTTCTATAATAAGATGGATCTGTTTTAGTTTGACTTGTTCCTGAAATATATTCATAAACTAAATGTACACTTCCGTTTTTTATAAACTTGTAAGAAAAATCTGCACTGGCTAAATAACCAAACATTTTTAATGGTTTTTTAACTACGGCTGTTCTTCCCGTTTGGGCATAAGCGTTAAGTACCAGTCCAAACTTTGACTTATTATAAGAAATATGTGTTCCGAATATTTGTGTAAATCGCACTTTATGTATATCCTGCCCTACCAAATTTGTATCACTTGCTTGCACGCCTACATTTAATGCTAATAAACTAACTTCTAAATTTTTCTTTTCAAAATCTTTATGAATCCATAGCGATTGAAATGTTTTATAGCTATTACCCACAGTATAAACTGTACCAATAAATTTTTGAGAATCTTGATTATAGGCAAAACCAAGTTGAATTTCTGCTTTAGACTTATCTCTATATTTAAAAATAACCGCATCGTGGCTTCGTGCTTGCTGCACCCAACCTACGTTTCCAAAAATTCTATGGTCGTCATATATAATTTCTTGACGCCCAAATTTTACAGCTCCCATCTTTTTCTTTCCCATATATATTTCGCCCCAAGCTTCATGAAGAGAAACACCGTTAGCTTCATTAGCTACCAACTGAGATTGACTTCCCCACGTTCTCACATCTTGAAGAGAAATATAAGTAGAAAACCACTTATCCATTTCAAAGGCTAAGTTTAATCTTGTCCTCTGCGAAATAGAAAATGCCGATTTCTGTCCTTTACTTGCCAATGTTTTATACCCGTGATAGTATTCGGCTCGTGGTCTTAATTCGCCCGAAACTGTAAAAACTTGCGAAAAAGCACCGCTTGAAGTGGCAATAAATGCCAATAGTAACAAATATTTTATTTTATTTTTCATAATAATTAAGGATTATCAAATTCTCTTTTAGGCCCTTGATAGTACCACCAATTAAGCACTAAACAAAACACATAGTAAATAGCAAAACCATATAAAGCATACTCCGGAGTTCCATTTTTAATTTGAGCACCAAAAACAATAGGAATAATAAATGAACCATAAGCTGCTATTGCCGATGTCCATCCCAAAACAGGGCCTGCTTGCTCTTTGTTAAAAATATAAGGTATGCTTCTAAATGAAGAACCATTCCCAATACCGGTAGCTAAAAACAGCAACATAAAACATGCAAAAAACGGCCACCAATAAACTTCTGGCGATGATGCTTCTCTTGCTTTTATAACAAAAAATGCTACGGCAATTGCTCCTATTATTTGAAGTACGGTACTTATTGCTGTAATTTTTGCACCACTATTAATTTTATCAGAAATCACTCCACCTAAAGGTCTAACCAAAGCTCCTATGGCAGGGCCTATAAACACCCACAACATAAAGTTGGGAGCATTAGGATTTATAAAAGAAGGGTCGGCAGGATTTGAATAAACAAAAATATCTTGACACAACTTTGGAAATGCAGCGGAATAACCAATAAAAGAACCAAATGTCATAGTATAAATAATGGTCATAATCCAATTGTGTTTACTTTTCAGTATGGCAAATTGCTTATTCAAGTTTGACTTTATTTCACTTGGTGTAGCATATTTCATTAATAAAACAGTAAGAATAATAACAATGGGCAGTACTATCCACATATTAAGTTTAAATTTTACCAAAAGAATAGCTCCCACCGCTGCCGAAATCAAACCTAAAAAAACCATAAAAAGCGTTTTGCTTACACCTTTTACTGTAGATGGCAAGTTTGGTGTTCCCGTAATCACATTATTCATTCCAAAAAAAGCAGCAACAGAAGATAAAAGAACAAGAGGCACCCATACCCAACCGGCATTTTGAACGCCATTTAAAGGTGTTGTAGCGTTGGCATTTACAACGGCAGTCCCTACTGCTCCAAATAAGGAAATACCGACTACAATAGGAATTAATTTTTGCATAACGGCAACGCCTAAATTTCCAATTCCCGCATTCATACCCAAAGCATAACCTTGATTTTTCTTTGGAAAGAAAAAACTAATATTACTCATAGACGATGCAAAATTTCCTCCTCCAAAACCTGACAATAATGCCATAGAAGCAAATAAAAGATAAGAAGAATTAATATCGCTTAATGCTATTCCTGTGCCAATGGCTGGAAAAACCAATAATAAAGTGGTTATAAAAATTACATTTCTACCACCTCCTAAAGAAATTAAAAAAGAATTGGGCAAACGCAATGTTGCTCCGGCAAGACCCGCTATAGCCGGCAATGTATAATAAAGATTATTTACCTCTTTAAGTTTTTCTAAATATTCCGGTGTGCCTAATTCTAATCCTTGAGTCATACCAAACGAAAAACCAAAGTTTCTCATATAATTAATAATTACGCCCCACATCATCCACACCGAAAATGACAATAAAAGAGCGGGAATGGATAGCCACAGATTTCGGTTAGCAATCTTTTTTCCCGTAGCTTCCCAAAAGCTACTATCTTCTACATTCCATGTTTCTATATTTGTTTTCATAGGTTTTATTTTTTTTATAAAAGGTTGTTTAATTTTCTTCGCTTTTAGATGCCTCAGGATTCTTTAGCATGAACAAACAGAATAAAAAGCTTACAGCAGCTCCGCCAGCTATTATGAAAAAGAATGTTTTGGAATCAACTAATGAATAAATAACTAAATACACCACAGCTCCCACATTGCCATAAGCTCCTGCCATACCGGCAATTTGACCTGTCATTTTTTTATTAATCATAGGAATGATAGCAAATGTGGCTCCCTCTGCTCCTTGCACAAAAATTGAACAGAATACAGTAATAATTATAGCTACTATTAGCCACCACATACCATCAAAAGCGGGAATAATTGTTACAGCACCTTCGGCATCAAGTGGCCCGTATTTACCAATTAAAGCCATTAATAAAAATCCTATTGTTATACCAAACATATAGATTAGCATGGTGCGTTTTCTATTACTCATTTTATCAGAAATTAATCCACCTAAGGGACGAGCAAATAGATTTACAAAAGCAAAAGAAGCTGCCACTAAACCTGCTAATGATGCGGTCATTATATGCACACCTTCGCCATTTGTAAGATCTTTAAATGTCATTTCAAAAAACATTGGCAACATGGATACTACCGCCAACTCGGCTCCGAAATTGGCAAAGTATGTAGAGTTTAATGCCGCTACGCTACTCCATGGATATTTTTCATTATCAGGAATCCCTGCTTTAAGTTTTGGTAGATTTACCTGCAAGGTTTTAGCTATGTGTACTATTAATATAACTAATAAAACTCCATAAATTATATAACTTGTACTCAAAGACAATAAAGGATGTCCATCTATCTTTATATTTCCTATACGCCAAGTAAGTATTGCCATTGCACCAACTAAAGGAATAGACCAAATTACATACTGAACTAAATCCATGTATGATGTTACCATCATAGGTTCAGTTTTACTACTTTTTGCTACCGGTTTATCGGCAGGGTGGTCTTCTACTAAAAAGTAATACATTACTCCATATATCATACAAACTGCACCATTAAATGCTAATGCCCATCTCCAAGCATTATCTCCTAAACCCAGCATATCGCCAAAAAAATGTACAGCCAACCAAGGCAAAGTAATAGACGCAAAAGCAGAACCGAAATTTCCCCAACCGGCATAAAGCCCTTCTGCTCTACCTACCATACTATGTGGAAACCAATTGGCAACCATTTTTATACCTACTACAAAGCCCGCACCTATGGTTCCTAAAAGCAATCTGCTTATTACTAATTGAATAAAAGAATTTCCAAAAGCAAAAAAGAAAACGGGAATAGCACATAAAATCATCAATCCTGAAAAAACTATTCTGGGTCCATACTTATCTATTAAAGAACCTACTATAATCCGTGCAGGAATAGTCAATGCTACGTTACATATAGCCAATATTTTAACATGTTCTGCGGTAAGCCAATCTATACTATGCAACATAGTAGTAGCCACAGGAGCCATATTAAACCAAACATAAAATGTTAGAAAAAAAGCAATCCATGTGTAATGCAAGGTTTTAATCCTTTTACTGGAAAAATCAAATAAACCCGGTTCAGCCATAACTTTATAATTATTTACACTACAAAATTAGCGACCGAAAAAACCGTGAATTATGATACCGAATAGCTCACTATATGTTTTATATCATATTATTGTGCAAAAATGTTTAATAATTTTGTGCCATTGCAAAAACAATTAGACATAAAAAACACCCTAAAAACAAACTTTTATAGTAACAATGGTATAAATCAAATTGACTCAACCCTAAAAACCCCATTTTGTCATATTTGATTTATATCATTTTACTGAAATATAGAAAATAGATGTTTTTAATATGAATTATAGCCTTGAAGAAATAGAAAATAGTGAGTTTATTAAAAAAACTTTTGAGTTTTGGTTTGAAACTAATGGTCATATCCGCTCTCCTTTCCCCTCATACGTAATTCCGATGGTTAAAGAATCGGCTATTCTGCAATTTCAAGAATGGATTAATAAGCTTCCGAAAAAAGCTGAAAAAGAAATAGACGATACTGTTGTTTGTGAAAAATTTGAAGAAATTTTATTTGAATTAGGAAGTCATTTTGTTAAAACAGAAGATGAAAAAATTACTTTAAAATACCCTTTTCTGCCCAGAATTGGCGATCCAATTAATAAAAGTATAGAACACAACAATAGTGAAGTAATTTTCAGAAAAGTGCTAACAGAAAAAGACAATAAGCACTTATTAATAAGAGCTAAAGAAATTGAAACAAAGCAAACTTGGGAAACCAAAATAGAGTTACCTATTTAGTTCTTAAACAAAGTTAAAATTGAGCTAATTCAATTTATTAAGTTAACTTAGTGGGAAAATATTAGTATTCTCATGAAAAATATTCTTATTGTAACTTTCTTGTCTTTACTAAGTGTATCTGTGTTTTCTCAAAATATAGTTAAAACAGAGTCTAAAGTAGATTTTAAAATAGGTAGTGTGCTGTGGAGTAAAGTGAAAGGCTATATACCTGAAATACACGGCAAAGCTAAATTTGACAAAAATAATTTAAGTAATTCATCCTTTGATGTTTATGTTGCTGTAAAAGGAATTAACACAGACAATGAAAAAAGAGATGAACATTTAAAAACTGCCGACTTCTTTGATGTAGAAAAATACCCTAATATGTCTTTTAAATCAACAGGAATAAAAAAAGATAATGAGGGATATATTGCCACAGGAAAACTTACGGTAAAAGATGTAACTAAAACCGTAAATATCCCCTTTGTAGCTAATGAAGAAAATGGCAAAACCCAGTTAATTGGTACTTTAGAAATAGATAGATTAGATTATAATGTAGGAGTTGACCAAAGCAAAATGTTGGTAGATAAAAAAGTGAAGATTACTATAACTTGCGTAGTGGAATGAGGTGTGAGGATTAAGAAGCTAAAAAATAACTAAATAATGATTGCAGTAATTTTTACATCACAAAGAACTAAATATACTGAAGGTTATAGCGATTTTAATGAAAAATTAGAAGCCATTGCTAATAATATGTCTGGCTTTATAAAACAAGAAAGTGTAAGACAAGAAAATGGTTTTGGTATTAGTATTTCGTATTGGGAAAATATGGAAAGTGCCAAAGAATTTAAACAAATTCCACTTCATATAGAAGCTCAACAAAAAGGGAAAACACATTATTATGAGTGGTATGATGTAAAAGTTTGTGCAGTAAATAAACATTATACATTTAATATTAAAAATTAAGATTAAACAAAATGAAAACAAAATTTATATTTTTTATTAGCATTCTTGCCTTACTTTTTTCTTGTGGCAAAACTGAAGGGCCTGGTGGTAAAAACAATATTACGGGTTACATTTATGTAGAAAATGAAACATTTGGCGCTATTCATCCTGCTACTGAAAAAAAAGTATATATTATTTATGGCGATAACAGCAACTACGGAGATAAAGACTTAACGAACTACGATGGCTACTACCATTTTGATAAGTTGCATCCCGGAGATTATACCATTTTTACTTATTCCAAATGTGAAGAAATTAATGCCGACTGCCCTTCCGGAAAAGAAGTTGTTTTTATAGATATTAATTTGCCGGACAAAAAAGGCACTACTGAAGTAGATACCATTTTTATTAAAGAGTAGAACTATACTGTTTTAACTCCATACAGTTTACACAGCCAACCCAAATGCCCTGCGTGTACTCCCAAATGCCTTATGTGGTGCATGATAATGGTTTTATAAGTAGGAGGCATTCCAAAACTCAATTTATAAGCATTTTCTTTTTCTAAATCAGCATCGGTAAAAGTTTTTAAATGCTCAATAGAAAGTTCATGAACTTCTTTCATTGCTTTTATCAAGTCCAAAAAAGGAATAGATGTATTTTCATTTCCCGATTTTGAGATAGCAAAATCATCTAAAAATGCAATATCCGATTTTTTGCCATGAGTACCGTACAAAATTAAATCTTGCTCTGCCCACGCTATATGTCCTACCACCCAGTGCAAAGTATTCAATTTAACACCTTCCATTTCAAAAACTTTAAGCGGATTCTGTTCTTTTAAAAAGCTTAAGTACCACAAAGCCAATCCCTGTGAAAATTCAACAGTATCTATTAATGTTTGTATTTCTTTGTTTTGCATAAAGTAAATTTACAAATTAAGATGCTTATTTTTTTTAGCTTCCCCAATTCTCCCTATCTAAACTCCTATACTGAATAGCCTCAGCTACGTGCTGTGGCAGTATATTTTCTTCATTATCTAAGTCAGCAATAGTTCGGCTCACTTTTAAAATTCTATCATAAGCTCTGGCAGATAAATTTAATTTATCCATTGCTCTGTCTAACAGTTTTTTAGAAGCATCTGAAATTTGACATACTTTCCTAAGTTGCTTAGTGCTCATTTGGGCATTACTATATATTTCTTGCCCTTCAAAACGCTTACTTTGTATATCTCGTGCTTTTATAACACGTTCCCGAACCACATCACTTTTTTCTTCTTTATTTTCAGAGCTCAAATCTTTAAACGGAACAGGTGTTACCTCTACATGCAAGTCAATTCTATCCATTAAAGGTCCACTTATTTTGTTTAAATACTTTTGCACCACACCCGGTGGGCAAACACACTCTTTATCAGGATGATTATAATAGCCACATGGGCATGGGTGCGTTGCATATTCATACCTTTGCAATTTAAATCAAAATTGCCGTGTAACAAACCATATCCAAAGGAATTGAAAACCTTGGGGGATCATTTGCGTAAGACTCGATTGGATAGGTCTTTGAGCCATCCTGATGTTGCTAAAATTCTGAATGTAGATGTAGAAACTGTATTGTGTTGGGAGCATAATAGAAATGAGCCTACCGTTAAATA